>JAAYFT010000091.1 GCA_012728125.1 Tissierellia bacterium
ACTATTTGATTATTTTTTATGTTAGAATATAGTAGATAATTTAAAAGGTAGGTGTGAAGATGAATCTTAGTTCAGAACAGAGAAAAGCCATTGAACACGTACATGGACCTGCCCTTGTATTAGCAGTGCCTGGAGCAGGAAAAACTACTGTACTTATTCATAGAACTGTAAATTTAATACTAAACCATAATATTAGTCCTGAAAGAATCCTATCTATTACCTTCAGCAGGGCTGCTGCCAGAGATATGAAGGCCAGATTTAATAGGGATTTTCAAAATATTTCTTCAATACCTGTCCAGTTTTCAACTATACATAGTTTCTGCTATAACCTACTCAGGGAATTTGCCTATATAAATAAAATTAAGTATAGATTAATTGAAGATGAAAAAAATCAGCTTAATAAATATAACTTATTAAAGAAGATGTATTTAGATATTAACCAGGAATACATTACAGAAGAAAAATTAGAATCTTTATTAAATTACATAGGCTACATCAAGAATCTAATGTTAACTGTAGATGAATTTATGAAAGCTAATAAGCCGGAAGTTGAAAACTTTGAGAAAATTTTTTATACCTATGAGAAATTTAAAAGGGATAATAAGCTTATTGATTTTGATGATATGTTGACCCTGTCCTATGAAATTTTGTTGAATAATAATTATATATTGGAGAAGTATAGAAAAAGATACGATTTTATTCAAGTAGATGAGGGACAAGATACCTCAAAGGTTCAAATGGAAATAATCAAATTGCTGGCTAAACCTCAAAACAACCTATTTATAGTTGCAGATGATGACCAATCTATCTATAGCTTTAGGGGTGCTTATCCAACAGGCCTATTGAATTTCAATAAGATTTATCCTAATGGAAAAGTATTCTTTATGGAGAAGAATTTTAGGTCATCTAAAAACATCGTTTCTGTATGTAATAAGTTTATAAAAAATAACAGCTTAAGATATAGTAAGACTATACATACCGACAACGATTATGTAGAGCCCATAAATATAATTAAAGTTGACTCTATAAATGATCAATATGATTATTTATTAAAGGACTTAGAAGGTAAAGACTTATCTAAAACATGTATCTTGTATAGAAATAACCTTTCCTCAATAGGCCTTATTGAAACTTTGGAAAGGCATGGGATACCTTTTTATATGAGAGATGTTAAAGTTAGGTTTTTTAACCATTGGTTGATACATGACATTATGAATTTTATGAAGTTTGCCCAGGATACTTCCAATATGAGTATTTATGAAAATATTTATTATAAGATGAAGGGCTATATATCAAAAAGGCACATAAGTTATGCTAAAACACTAAATTATAATCTGTCGGTTTTTGATAGAATAATGGACTTTCCTGGCCTGTCTAATTTTTATAAATCTACTATTAGACAGTTAAAATTAGATTTTGCTAAACTTACTAAGATGGCTCCCTTAGAGGCAATTGAACATATTGAATACACCTTAGAATATGAAAAATATCTAAAGGAAAACTCTATGAAGTTTGGTTATACCTATGATACTTTAAAGACTATTTTATTTAACTTAAAGTATATAGGGGCAAATAGTGAAAACCTGCAAGATTTTTTAAATAGGTTAAACTATCTTCAATATCTTTGTTCTAATTCCAAAAACAGTAGAAATGCCCTTACCCTTTCTACAATCCATTCTGCCAAGGGTCTGGAATTCGATAGGGTATATCTTATAGATTTAATAGATGGAGACTTTCCGTCAATATCAAGTGTTGAAGGAGTTGAAAAAGGCAAATACGAGTTATTTGAAGAAGAAAGGCGATTGTTTTATGTTGGCATGACCAGGGCAAAATACCATTTGACTTTAATAACAGTAAATAGGATTGGAGAAAGACAAGTAGAGCCATCTAGATTTATAGATGAACTGGTGAAATAATTCATAATGCTATAATATTGTATTTTAGTAAGTTTATACTTTTTCCTCAATTTATGGATTAAATTTCAGATAATTTGTAATACTATAAGTGCGGCAATTTATTAGTAAAGGAGGGAAAAGGGTGGCTAAAAACAAAAAGAATAGAAAGGAAAAACAACAAACCTCAAAGAATGAAAATAAAGACGAAGAGGAAGGTTGACTTTGCTAAATAAAGGCCCTCAAACGAGGACCTTTATTTTTTTATTTATTTTATTTCAATAACTTCTGCAGTATCTACTATAAAATACTCTCCTTCCTTTATACTATAATGACCTGATTCATAAGGAAGGCCTTCTATAGTTATATATACCTTCTCCACATCATAGAACTTACCTAAGGTATTAACTACTGATTTTAACATTTCTGCTTCTTGAGCTGAGCCTACATTTAAATCATCGGCAAACTCTTTTGAAAAATCCACTTCTAGTATCCATGCTTCCCTGTCTAAATGTATTTCATTTATTTTTACATCCCTAGAAATTGATGGACCTAATTTTTCTGAAGGTGGATTTTTTAATATATTTTCCAATATTTCTTCTATATGGTCATTTGTTTCAAATGTGATAGTTTGCTCCATATATCCAGTCCCTATTTTATCAGCTAATGGATAATATGAGATTATTCCTAACTCCTGAACATGACTTTTTACTTCTCTTAACAAGGTTTTTACTTCATATCCTCCATCCCTATAAATAGAACCTACTAGTCCAATATCCCTTGCATAATATTCAGTTAAAGTACCACCTGATGGAAACTTTGTAGTAACTTCCAATGCTTCATATATACTGGAGGGAGTTTCTATCGTCTTATTTAAGCCTGTTATTTCCTTTGTGGTTCCATCTTCATTAGACCAAGTATTCCCAACTTCTAGGGGTTCCTTCAAAAGTACATTGTTTTTGTTTGTATTTGCATTTAGCATATTTTCAATATGGTAGAATTCACCTTCTGCATAGATTTCTTTTAATTCTCCATTACTATACTCTATGACTCTTACAAAGATGGTTCCGGGGTTTAATTCTTTTAACTGTATTTTTCTCTCTTCTTTAAATTCTACAAAGGTTTTTTTCTCAGCAAACTCGTTCCCTAAACCTTCATACTCCATTATGGTATTCTCTTTAAAAGGAAAGTAATCGGAAATGGTTAGTATTGAGTCTGCATATATTTCTTGTTTTTCCATAGTATGAACTTCATCTATGGCTTTTGATCCACTACACCCAAATAGGAAAATCAAAATAATCGAAGCTAAAATCCAATAAGACCTTTTCACTATATCACTCCTAATCTATATATTACATTTAGATTATTGCCTCTTTTTCTTTAATTATAATATAGAATTTTGAAAAAGTCTTTACGATATGATTACAATAAGAAAACTTTGTAGATATATCCAAAAAAATAGAAGCTCAGCATTATTTATGCTGAGCTAAATTTCATAATGTATATTTGCCTATTAAAGTTTCATAACTAATATTAATATTAAAATTAAAAATATAATTATGGGACTAAATACTAGGAAGGCTGATATGAAAATAGCTAATAGGTCTCCTTTTTCCAATTGGATTTTTTCATTTTCTTCTGCCAACCATTCTTCTCTTGGATCATAGTATTCTAGTTGGTCTTCATCATGAAATTTTTCAGATTCTTTTTGATGATTTCTATTTGGATCTTTGCTTTTTTCTTTCAACCATGCCATAGCACGGTCAAGCTTGTTTTGAAACATCATAATAACTCAAAACCCTTCTATTATTTATCCCCATTTAGCTTATGATGACATGCTACAAAATGGCCTGGCCTTACTTCCTCAAACTCTGGCACTACCATCTTACATATGTCTGTAGCATATTTACATCTTGTATGGAACTTACATCCTGAAGGTGGCTTAATAGGACTTGGAATATCCCCTTCAAGAATGTAATGATCCCTTTCTTTCCTATCAGTTGAATCCACAGTCGGAATTGCTGCCAAAAGCGCCTCTGTATATGGATGCATAGGACGTGCAAACAATTCTTCTGTATCTGCTAATTCAACTATATTACCAAGATACATTACCCCAACCCTATCACTAATATACTTAATTACTGATAAGTCATGGGATATAAATAGATATGTTAATTTTTGTTCTTCTTTTAAATCTAATAAAAGGTTAATAATTTGTGACTGTATAGATACGTCTAGAGCTGATACAGCTTCGTCACAGACTATGAACTTTGGTTGTAGTGCTACTGAACGCGCTATACCAATACGCTGCCTTTGACCACCGGAGAATTGGTGTGGATAACGATGCAAGAAGTATGACGCCAGACCACATTTCTCCATGGTTTCTAAAATATAGTCTTGAACAGCAACGTCGTTCTTTGAGAACATATTGTGGGCATATAAACCTTCAGAAATAATTTGACCTACTGTTAGTCTTGGATTTAGAGATGAGTATGGGTCTTGGAAAATCAACTGTAAATCCTTTCTAAGGACCCTCATCTCTTCTGTAGTTAATCTTGCAAGATTTATACCCTTATCTCTATATTTTTCATATTTATCGAATTCAGGATGATCCCTGTATTTATTTCTTAATCCATCTAGTACTTCATTTTTTGATACTAATTCCTTTTCAATTTTGTCTAACTGAACTTCAAGATCTTTTATTTTCTTAATTTCACTTGCTGTTTCATTTTCTATTTCTTTTTCAGTTTTTCCTCTTTCTGCTAATTGGTGTTTAACACCTTCAAGGTTAACCTTTTCCTCATTAATTGTTTTTCTAAGCTTTACAGCTTCTACACTTGTTTTATATTGGTCTAATAATACCTTAGATAATTTATCTAAATCTTCTGCTACTAATAGTCCACCTACTAATTGAGCTAGATCTAGGAATAGGGTTCTAGCTTCCTTTTCTGCTTGACGGTATTTCTCTAAGGCTAGGTATTTTTCCTCGCCTTCTGGTTTTGATTCGTATTCTTTAAGTGCTTCTTCTTCTTTTTGTCTCAAATCGATTAATCTTTTATGCAATGAATTTAAGTTTTCAAAAGTTTCCAAGACATATTTTGGTGCAAGTTCATCTATATCATAACCATAATATATGGTTCTACCATCTGTTTGTTCATATAGTTGTAATAGGGTTCGACCCAAAGTTGACTTACCGCAACCACTTTCTCCAACTAAACCTAAAGTTTCCCCTTCATATATATCAAGGCTTATATCATCGTTTGCCCTAACGTATAGCTGTTCCTTATTAAATAGACCTGATTTTTTTAAAGGGAAATATTGTTTTAGATTTTCTATTCGTATTAAAACTTTTTTATCCTTATTAGTCATTGGATCTCACCCCTTTCTTAGGATAGAAACAACGTATTTCATGACCTTTTTCTATTTCTTCTAATTTTGGTTCTTCTCTATGGCATTTATCTGTTGCATATTTACATCTTGGGGCAAATTTACACCCAACTGGTAAATTCAATGGATGGGGTACAGCACCAGGTATTGCCTCTAAACGGACTCCTGTTGGTGTGTCTAGTCTTGGTACTGAGTACATCAATCCTTCAGTGTATGGATGTGAATAAACACTATCCTTTCCAAAAATAGTCCTTACAGGAGCTTTCTCTACTACCTGACCACAATACATAACTGCAACGTCGTCTGCCATTTCATTTATTACGCCTAGGTCGTGGGTAATAAACAAAATGGATGTTCCAATTTCTTTCTTTAAGTCATTCATAAGCTTCAAGATTTGAGCTTGAATAGTAACGTCTAATGCTGTTGTTGGCTCATCGGCTATTAATAGCTTAGGTACACAGGCAAGGGCCATGGCTATCATAACACGTTGCCTCATACCACCAGATAACTGGAATGGATACTGTTTAACAACAGATTCTGGATTTGGTATTTTTACCATTCTCAGCATTTCTACTGATTTTTCTTTGGCTTCTTTTTTGCTCATACCTTGATGTATCATAAATGGTTCTGAAAGTTGTCGCTCTATTGTAAACACAGGATTCAATGAAGTCATTGGTTCCTGGAAAATTACAGAAATATCATTACCTCTAATACTAGACATTTCTTTTATAGACATATTAACTAGATCTTTACCATCAAATATAATTTCACCACTGTGAATATACCCATTTCCATCTAATAATTTAATTATACTCATTGCTGAAACAGACTTTCCACTACCGCTTTCTCCTACTATACCAAGGGTTTTACCAGCTTCTACTGAATAGGAGACGTCGTTAACAGCCTTTACTGTACCTCGTCTTGTTTCAAAATAAGTATGCAAATTTCTAACTTCTAATAGTGCCATCTACTTTTCCTCCTAACGTTCATGAGATTTTGGGTCAACAGCATCTCTCAAACCGTCACCAATTACGTTAATGCAGATTACGCATACTCCTAAGGCAATTGAAGCAAATACCCATCTCCACCAGTAATTTTGGATAACAATACTATTGTTTGCACCATATAGCATATTACCCCAGGTAGGATGTGGTGCTTGAACACCAAAACCTAAGTAGGATAAACTTGCTTCTGTCAACATACTAGTTGCAAATGATAAAGTTGCAGATACAAGTATTATAGATACAACGTTTGGTAGTATATGTTTAAAGATGATAGCTGATTGTTTTATTCCTAGAGATTTTGCAGCTATTACGTATTCCTGTTCTCTAACGGAAAGTACTTGAGCACGAACTAATCTCTGTAAGCCAGGCCATGATAGTAAACCTAAGATGACCATAATTAATACTATTCTTTGGTTAGAGTCCATAGAATTTCCGATTATTGATGACAGTATCATCGCAAATGGTAAGAATGGTAAAGAACTTATTACCTCTGAAATTCTTTGCAATACTAAGTCTAGCTTTCCGCCAAAGAATCCAGATAGGGATCCAATAATGATACCAATGATAGTAGAGATGATTACTGCAACTGCTCCGATTGTCATTGACATTCTTCCACCGTTTAATAATCTTGTAAATATATCTCTACCAAGGTCATCGGTGCCCATTAGGTAACCTTTTAGACCCCAAGTAACTAATTGGTTATCTTCTGTTATTGCGTAATTTTGATATGCACCTGTAAATAACTGTTTTACAGTTGCATTTTGAAGTTTTTGAGGAACGTTTGCTTGATTATAATAATTAGCTCCCCATGCATATACCTTTCCATCTTCAGTCATGGCTGTATAATGGAATCTACCGCCTTGAATTGAAACTATTTTTGAATCTGTCTCAGGTACATTACCTTCTCCTTTAGAAGCTGTAACATTACCCCAGATAAAAACTTTTCCTTCATCATTTACTGCAGCCACTGTTGCTGCTGTAGATGCAATATCTACCACTTTACCCATATTTTCTGGGATAGTTGAATAAGCATTGACTTGAGAGCCTAAGTAAACTACTTCACCGTCGTAGGTTAAGCCAATTACTGCGTCCTGAGTCATTGTTACTTTCTCTATTTGTCCTTGATATGGGTGGAATTCATTGTAGTCATTAATCATACTACTACCAAAATGGATAGTTCTACCATCTTCTGTAACAACTATAGAAAGCTGGTATCCTGCAAATATATCTTTAACATTAACAAAATCTAACTCATAAGGTAGAGTTGTTTGTCCTTGTCTACCGTTACCCCAGGCAAATACTTGCCCGTCTTCATTTAGAGCTAATACGTGGTCGGTTCCTGCGGCAACCTTAACTACCTTGCCCATATCTATTAATTGCTTAGTCTTTTCGTCTCTAGGTAGGTTTCTTACATCAATAGCTGATGTTATTCTTGTCTTTCCCCATATATAGACTTTTCCATCAGTTGATACTCCAATACTGAAGGTAGGTCCTATAGCTATATCTGCAATTTTCCCTTGCAATTCTTGTGGGACCTTCATCATGTCAAAGCCAGGTGCTATATCTTTTTGAGAGGTCTCAGAGAATGACAAGTCTACAGGTTTAATTAACGGTCCTATCATAACAGTAGCAAATATTAATAAAAATACTATAAGGCCAGTCATTGAAACTTTATTGCTTCTAAAAGTTCTTATAACTGTACGCCAAGGGCTTTGAACTTGCTCCTCTTCCAATATGGAAAGTTCTTTTTTACTTCCAAAAAGATTTCCAAAGAGAAGGCTTGAGAATGACTTCTTATTTTTCTTGTTATTGTTTTCAGTTGCTTTACTTGTGCTCATTTTTTACCTCCTCCTTATTTATTAACCCTTACACGTGGGTCTACTATACCATAGCTTAGGTCAGCTAATAAGTTACCACTTAAAGCTATAACTATATAGAACAATTGTATAGCCATTACCACGGTATAATCTTGGTTAAATAATGAATCTATAAGCGTCTTTCCTAGTCCTGGTATGTTGAACATTCTCTCGATGATCAAAGAACCATAGAATATACTCATAAACCAGTTTATTAATAATGTAACAATTGGAAGAAGGGCATTTCTCCAAGCATGGGATAAAATAACTACTCTTTCCTTTAAACCCTTAGCCCTTGCTGTTCTTATATAATCCATGCTTAACGCGTCAATCATAGCAGCTCTTACATATCTTGTCATTCCACCAAGGGAACCTATAGTCATTACCATTAGTGGCAATGCTAAGTGCTTAGCATAGTCCTTAACCACTTCCCAGGTAGTTCCAACAAAGTTTGGTGTCTTCATACCACTAACTGGGAACCATCCTAATTTAACTGCAAAAGCATAAATGAACAATAAGGCAAAAATAAAGGATGGTATACTATATCCTACTATTGTAAGGACTTGTACAACTTTGTCGAATCTTGAATTCTTTTTAACAGCACAATAAACACCTAAAGGTATAGTTATAGCTAATCCTGCTATTACTGAAAAGATATTAATAAAAATAGTTACCTTAAGAGGTGTTTTTATAACATCTTCCACAGGAATCTTGTGTATAACTGAAGTGCCAAAGTCTCCTTTCAAAAAGCTCTTAGCCCATTTAATATATCTTATATGGGTAGGGTCGTTTAATCCTAATCTTTCCCTAGCCATTTCATATGCCCTTTGATACTCATCTGGTTTCAATTGTTCCTTCAAAGCTTCAACCTCTGCCCTTGCAGGGTCTCCTGGAATCATACTATATAAAGCAAATAGTATAACAGACATTATGGCAAATACAAATATCATGTACAAAAATCTTTTTAGTGTATACTTTAACATATCATTACCCGCCTTATTTAAAATTGTTTGTTTTTAAATCCATTAACTTAGATTGATGTATAAAAAGTTGTAGAAATAGGGTATTTTAATACCCTATTTCTACTAGAATCTTATATTAAGATTTATATACTTATTACTCTGTTACGTAAGCATATAGTAAAGCTTTACTAACTCTGATTAGTGGGTTCATGTTGTAGTTTTGTAGCTTAGCGTTATAGAAATCGTGGTAAATATTTGAGTATAATGGTAGGTCTGGTAATAATTCGTTCCATCTTACTATGAAGTCAACGAATTTTGTCTTGAATCCTTCTTTGTCTTCTGGATCAGTTAATACCATATCTTTAGCAAGTCTTTCTAGTTCTTCGTCTAGTAAGAAGTTTGTATTGTATCCTGCTGCTACCATTGCTGGATCTGTTGTATAAGTTGTTGATAAGTCATAAACTGGGTTATAGTTAGTAGCTAGGTTGAACATTCCAAATGTTGGAACGCCATATTTAGCATCTACTGTAGCGTCTCTGTATAGGTAGTTCAATAAGTCAGTAAATGTCATTACTGTTTGGTTAATTTGAATACCTGCAGCAGCTACGTCTGGGTTTTCTTGTAATTTAACTACTAGTAAGTCTGATACAGCGTTTTGTTCAGTTGAAGCCCACTCGATAATTAGTGGCATTAAAGTACCATCGTCTAACTTCTTGTAACGAATTCCTTCTTTGTATTCATTACCATTTGCGTCATAGATCCAGCCACCTTCTTCTAGTAGCTCGATAGCTCTATCTAAACTGTATGGATAATGATTTACTTTGTTGTTAAGTTCAGCTTTTGTTTCTTGGTAGAACCACATAGCTTCACCATAAGGTCCATTTACTACAGAACCGAATCCGCCTGTAAATGCTCTAGCAAAGTCGTTTCTATCTAATAAGTGTGCAATTGCTTGACGAACTTCTACGAATTGAGTTGGTCCATGGTCACATTGGAATAATAGTTTTCCGTATCCAGCACGTGGATATGCTGTATAAGCGAATCCACCTTGGTCAACTAAGTCAAGACCTTGGTTGATTTCGTCTCCTGATGCCATACCTGATAGTAGGTCAACTCCACCAGTAGCTAACTCGTCTAAAGCAGTTTCTTGAGTAACTTTCTTGTAAATGATAGTTTTGATTTTTGCTGTTTGTCCAGTGTAGTCTCCAATATACTTATCATTTACTTCTAAAACAGCAGTTTTAGATGACTCATCATAAGAAACTAGTTTATAAGGACCGCTTGCTGGGAAGTCTTCTACTGCATATCTAGCAACTTGCCATCTGTCTTGATAGTTTTCAGTAGTGAAGTTGTCTGTAAAGTAGCATCCTTCACCGTCATCTAGAATATCAACAGTTTCATCTGTCCAGAATGATAACTTAGTTGGTCCAACGCTTACCATAGGTAATTCATAGAAATATGGAAGTCTTTCAGGATTGATTGTTACTGAGAAAGTATAATCGCCTAGTAGTCTAACTCCTGAGAATACCTTTGATTCGCCTTTGTTAAATGCATCATAACCTAATAAGTCATAGCCATAGCTAGCTTTTGCTCCAGTAGCTTGAACTTGTGGTGATGACCATAATAGTACTGATGCAACATAGTCTTTAGCTGTAATTGGAGTTCCATCAGCATATACTAATCCTTCAACGATAGTATAAGTATAAGTTTTAGATCCATCTTCATGTTCTTCAACTGTATAGTCTTTTACTACAGTTTCGTTAATTAAGTACTCTCCACCAAAGGTCATATCAACAGTACCATAGCCAGATATGAAGTTATAAACATCATAGTCTGCAGCATTGTTTGTCCAATATGGTACCCAGTCACCAGATAACTCTGTAGTATTACCAATGATTATTTGTCCCATTGGCTCTGATGGTGGACCAGCAACTTCGTCTTCACCCTCATCTGAACCTTCACTTGGTGTAACTACTTCGTCTTCAGATGGTGGGGTGTCTACTGCTTCTTCTTTTGGCTGACAACCAGCTAAAAATGCTGATAGTACAAGCACTAAAACTAACAAGAAAATAATAGTTTTCTTCATGCTTTTAATTCCCCCTTAATATTATTTTTTATAAAATAGATATGAACATTTCATATCTATTCAGAACTACCTCAACACGGTCAAATTGGAGTTTAATTTACACTAATAATATATTAGAAATATATTATTATATGTATTAAAAGATGAAACTATTTGTTTGGTTGATTGGTAAAGTTGTTAATCCTTTACTTAATTCTAATATATAGAACCCTAAATTTCAACCCTATTTTTTTTTATTCAATGCTTAAAACCCCAATTTCCCCGCATTTTAAAGTGGTATAGTGTTAAACCATAGTTTAACTTTGAAGTTAGACTGAATCAAGGTATATATAATATTATATATAGTTTTATTGAATAGTCAATTAATTCTTAATATCACGAATTGTAATAAATAGTTTATCCAAATAAAGTGATTAAGCCGGAAAGCCAGTTTATCATGTTGTTATTAACAAAACTTTACAATTGTTAATAATATTTAAGATTATAGGAATTTACTAAAATCAATCTATAATTCTGCTATAAATAACAGAGTAAACTAGTTTCCCATTTATATTCTCTGACTTCATTAGTTCAATCCTATTCACATCAATCTTTATGGCCTTTACCATTTCATCCACTATATTTGAGTTAAAGCTATTCTTTAACTTAACCTTTCTACCTAGGGTAATATGGGGTTTATATGGCCTTTTTTCAAGTATAAAACCTTGATCTATTAAAAGTTTATGTAGAGTTTCTTGTGTACTCATTAAGGCTTCATTATCCTCTATACCTAACCAATAAATATTTCCCTGTGGTCTTTTAAAGTATCCAATTTTAGATGGTTTTAGAATAAATGGCTTAAAGTCTAATTTATCCATTACATTTTTAATAGTGACTATTCTTTCATCTGAAATTTCACCTAAAAACTCCAGAGTTAAATGAAGATGTTCTTGAGATACAAACCTCCCTTGAATAGAGTGTTTTTCCAATTCATTTATTATTTCTTGAAGCCTTTTTTTAACTGTTCCATCAAAATTAATAGCAATAAATAATCTCATATTATCACCTACCTTTATTGGATTTTCATTACTTCATTAGGTTAGACACAAGTTGGAACTAATATTATAATTGTCCATTTTATTTTCTATATCATATTATATAATATCAGATTTTATTAATTAAAAGAAAGGGAGTAGATAAAGTTGTATCCATTAAAACCAGTTGCATATGGAAAAATCTTAGGTGGACCTTTAGCTCCAAACATAAATGGAGATATTTATTTTTTCGATGTGGCAGGGGGGACCGAAGTTTTGGTAGAAGTCTGGGGCCTACCCCTATATAGGCCAGGATATGATGGAAATGAACCTATAGGTCCTCTGGGATTTCATATTCATGAATATGGTTTATGTGAGGTTACAAGCATCGGTGAGCCCTTTGAATCTGCTGGCGGACACTATAATCCAGATAACCAACCTCATGGCAACCATGCAGGAGACTTTCCAGTCTTGTTTTCTAATAAGGGTTACGCAAGAATGAGTTTCTTTACCAATAAGTTTAAGCCTAAAGACATTATTGGTAAGGCTGTAATTATACATGAAAACCCAGATGACTATAGGACTCAACCATCAGGAAATTCAGGAAGAAGGCTTGCTTGTGGTGTAATATACCCAAAATAAAATAGGGAGGACTTAGTATCCTCCCATGTTTAATCATCGTCTTCTACTTCAAAGCCAAGGACTTTACCTGTATAAGCAAGGTGTCCTCATATCCTGCCTTGTGATTTCATCATGGGCATCCATCTTTTCCCTAGGTGCTTCCTTTATTCTATCTAAAATATCTATTGGCGCATTATCAATAGATTTTCTAAGACTATTTAGTATCTTTTTTTCATTCATGTCTATGCCCACCTCCTTCTAAGTAATTCTTTAGTTTTTTTAATGCCCTATGGTATTTTGACAGGGTAGTAGATAATTTGAGTCCTAGACTTTCTGCTATTTCTTTATGCTTCATCCCTGAAACTGCATAGAGCATTATTATCTCCCTTTCTTCCTGGGATAAAAGTGACAATACACCCTCAAGGACTATCCGATCATCTGGATCAGTCACATAGGAAAACCTTTTGGCATTAAAAACCTTTTCAGGCTCTAAGGAAAGGCTCCTCTTCTCCTTTTTTGTATTGGTATAATGTAAGTTTTTAGCAATGGTAAACATCCAAGCCAAAGGTTTTCCCATAGGTTTATAAAGATGGGCTGCTGTAAGGATCTTTACATAAGTATCCTGCATAAGGTCTAAGGCTTTTTGATGGTCCTTCGTAAGGGATAAGGTAAATGCATACATTGTCCTTTCGGTTATCCTATATAAGTGGTCTAAGGCCGTCATATCATCATTTCCAATCCTCTTAAAAAAGTTCTCATCAATTTCTATTGAATTGTTTTTATCATATCCCCCATTTTGAGGGTCGTCTTCATAGACAAATGTAAATAAAAGCATATCCATTACTCCTTTAATAATATAACTATTAAGCTTTAAGTTTTATTGCATAAAAAAATTTTTCTTTAACTGATCTATTAACAAACAAACCATTTAATATATCACTGATTAATACAATATAACATATAATGTAGTGAAAAATAATAGGGAAAGAAAGGAAAGATATTATGAATTGTATTGATTTAAGAGATTATGGCCCAATGCCCTATGTAGTAAATATCCAAGAAGCTGCTAACCAAAACTATAATTATAGGCTTGCCCTATGGACAGGAAACTATTTACAACTAACCTTAATGAATATTAATGCTAAAGAAGATATTGGTTTAGAAATGCATCCAGACGTAGACCAATTCATAAGAATTGAAGAGGGACAAGGACTTGTTTTAATGGGAGACAGCCAAGATAGGCTGTATTATCAAGCAAGGGTATACCCAGGATATGTAATATTTATACCTGCTGGTAAATGGCACAACTTAATTAATACTGGCTGTACACCCCTTAAGCTCTATTCAATCTATGCACCTCCCGAGCATCCATGGGGCACTGTTCATAGGACTAAAGACGATGCTGAAGTCCATCATCATTATTATTAATAATGTTAAACAGGGACAGTTACTTAAAACTGTCCCTATCAATTTAAACTATGGATTCTATTATATTGTTCATCTTATGGACTAAGCCTTCCCAAGAAAAATCTCTTATTTTGTCTTCAATGGCTTCGTCAAATTTTTCCTTTTTTCTTATCTTTTCTATTTGGCTTAAGATGGCTTCTTTTAGGTTTTCTTTAAATTCTGGTAGGTCCTCCCTAACTGGCTTATCAGTATCATAAATCCTTGGAAGTGGAACATACTTGATTACACCAGATTCTTTTATTTCTTCCCCTAATAAGGTCATTAGGGCTTCTATTTCCGTAGTAACTACATATAGGCCACAGGCTAGGCTTTCTATAGCCATAAGGCCTAGTCCTTCATAGTAGGAAGGCATAATGAATATGTCTTTTTCCCTTAACTCATCTCCTAAAGCCACTTGGTCCCTTACATTGTAAACCCTAATAGTAGGATCCCCTTGTATATATTCTTCTAATTTCTTTTTATTCTCCTCATTGGGGCTTCCTATTATATCTAAGGTCACATCATCTAGGCCTAAGGATTTGTAAACTTCAATAAGCTCATAAATCCCCTTAGATGGATCAATTTTTGCACAGAAGACAAGTCTAACCTTATCAGCATAAGTTTTTTCCCTTGGTGGATAGAAAATCTTTTGATTATAACCTCCGCCTACAGCAATTATCTTCTCCCTATCTATATTATATATTTCAACTATTTCATCTTTTTGCTGCTCAGAAATAGAGAATACATAATCTAGCTCATGGAGATTATTTACGTGTTTATTTAAAAGATGGGGATTCATCTTAGCCTGTCTTAAATCTGTATTGTGGCAAACCCCAATAATCTTTGTATCTGGGAATATATCTCTTACTAAAGAAGTTAAGATCCAAAGATGGTGGGCAAATATGATATCTGGCTTGAATTCTTCTTTTGCCTTTTCTAATCTTTTCCTAAAAGCTTTTTTCCACACCCCTATCATGACTTCAGTCATTTGGGAATACAAGGTATTTTCATAGGGCATTACATCACTCATGCCAGCTATGGGAAATGGCAATTCCTCTGATTTAAATTCTACTCCATATTGTTCTTCCTTATCTAAAATATCCCAAGTATATCCATCTTGATAGGCAAAAATTGCCCTTTGATCATGGTCATATTTCTTAAACTCTTCTATCATATTGGAGTAATATACTCCTGAACCTGTTCTCGTTGGTAATTGAGCTAAAACATGTAAAATTTTCATATCTCCCTCATTTCCATTTCTATATATATTTTATCATTAATCTCATATTCTTCTTCATTGTTAAGCCTAATCATCTTATACCTATTGTTTTTATATTCAATAATATATTCAATAAAGGAACCTTTAAAGGTCTTCCCTACAACCCTAGCTTCTTCTCCATCTTCTGAAATCTTAATGGCTTCTGGCCTGACAAAGTAGCCATTATCCACATTGGCAGAGCCAATAAAGTTCAAAACAAACTCAGTTTTTGGGTTTAAATATATATTTCTTGCTGTATCTATTTGTTCTATTTGGCCCTTATTCATTACAATTATCCTATCTGCTATGGAAAAGGCATCTTCTTGGTCATGGGTTACAAACAACATGGTAATATTAAATACTTCCCTTATTCTAAGAAGCTCCCCCCTCATGGAGACCCTTAGCTTAGTATCTAGGTTTGAAAAAGGCTCGTCTAATAAAAGCAGCTTAGGTTTCACAATTAAGGCCCGGCCTAAGGCCACCCTTTGCTGCTCCCCGCCAGATAATTGAGTTACCCTTTTATTTTCATAACCCTTTAGGTTTAAAACCTCCAACATCCTTTTTCCTTCTTCTATGGCGTCTTTCTTCTTATACCTTCTAAACTTTAGGCCATAAATTATATTTTCTATTACAGTCTTGTGGGGAAATAGTCCATAGGATTGGAATACTGTGGCAATTTCTCTATCTTCTGGCTCTAAATTTTCTATGTTTTTACCATCTAAGATGATTTCTCCACCATCTATTTTAATGAAACCTCCAATGGATTGGAGTATGGTGGTCTTGCCACAACCTGATGGGCCGAGAATACATATTATTTCCTTCTCCTGGGCAGAAAAGGACACCTTATTCACAGCTTCAATATTGTTATATTTTTTTGTTAAGTTCTTAATATTGAGAAACATTTTTACTACTCCTATTAAATATTCTATAAGATAATAAGCTTACAGACAAGCATACTATAATTATAATACAAGAGAGGACAGAAGCTATTTTATATTTACCGCTAGATACTAAATCGAATAATACAAAGGTAGCTAGCTTTCTACTTGGATAAACTAAAAATATTATGGACCCTATGGTTGTCATAGAAGATATAAAGGCATTGGTAAAGGATAAGAATAAGCCTGAATAGGTCATGGGAAACACCATATCCTTTAAAATATATAAGTTGTGGGCGCCTAAATCCTTAGCTGAGTTTAAGGTTGCCCTTTCTATTTGTGTCATACTAGACTGTATTGTCCTAATAGACATAGGTAATTGTCTAAAGATCAAATTTAATATAACTATAAGGGCTGTCCCAGTTAGTTTCAAGGGACTTTTGTTAAAGGCAAAAATATAGCCTAGGCCAAAAAATGTCCCTGGGACTATATAGGGCATATTAGAGATGAAATCAATAAACTTCATATATTTGCCCTTCATAATATAAGAATAATAGGATAGTACTAGGCCTATTAGACTGGAAAATACTCCTGCAATTATGGAATATATTATACTCCTTACAAAACTATCCCTAATATGGGGAAGACTGTCCCTTATATTGTCCAAAGTAAAATAGACCTCCCCCTTATACTTGTCTGTAAAGGCAGAAGTGAATATGGCCAAGTATTGGATTATCAACCATAGTATAAAGAATAAAGCCAAGATTTTAACTAAATGGTATAGGCCACTTTTTTTCATTTTGGCTTGAGTTTGTCGTAGGTTTTTGGAGGCTGACTGCTGTTCTTTTAAATAGTGACCATATATGATAAATACTATTATGGATGGAATAAAGAGTATAACAGATATGGCAGAAGCCCTTGGAGAATTCCCCTTGGCTATGATAGATAGGTAGGCTTCCGTTGCTAAAGTATTAAATGCCCCTCCAATAATCATGGGACTTGAAAAGTCTGCCATAGACCTAATAAAACTCAATAAAAAGCATACTGCAATGGCTGGTTTCATCAATGGAATTACTACATCTAGTAAAATACTAGTAGTACTTGCCTTTAAGGATTTGGCAGCTTCTATCATAGTCTTATCAAAGGAATCTAAATATCCAATTAATAATACAGCGTTTAAGGATGTAAAGCCTAAGGTTTGGACTGATACTATACCCCAAAGTCCATAGGGGTTTATGGATAATTTCAATATATCCCTAGTAATAAAGCCATTTCTTCCAAATAACTCAATATAGGTTAAGGAACCTATAAAGGGTGGTGATACCATAGTAAGTAACAATATGAACATGATGGCCTTCTTTTGCCTTTCTGAAACAAAAAAAGTCATTAGCCCTAAGGCCAATGCAAATATAGTAGATAGTAAAGCTGTAATGGTTGCAGAAAGGATGGAATTTTTAACTAGATAAAACTCCCCTTTCAAAAATAGGAATTCAGAAAAGTTTATCCTGCCATCACTATACAAGGCTTTGCCAAATACAGATAAAAATGGGTATAGAACAAAGACTATAACTAGTAAAGCAGTAAATATTTTTAATAATGAATTCATCATATCTAAAGCCTTTTTTCTTTTTACTACTGTATTTATTGAATTCAATTCATTGAAAGTCTTGTTTCTTATACCCATTAATATCACCTGTATTTTATTCAGTCAATTATTTACCCTTAGTTAATTCTTCCCATCTACTTAATATACTTTCTCTCATACTTCCAAAAGTAGAGATATCTTGTTCTATTAGCTTATCCTTTGGCAATCCTAAATCATATCCTTCAATGCCTTCCTTAATCATTTGGGCACTGTCCTTACCGTCTAATTCTGCCAATAGCTTTTGATTTTCATCCCTAAGCATGAAATCGATAAAGGCTTTAGCTATGTCTACTCCATCTCCACCTTTGAATATAGCTACTCCTTCTGGCACCCAAGGTATTCCATCTTCAGGATAGATAACTCTTAAGTTGTTCTTCTCTGCTACATCGAAGGAGGCCTTATCTGCTGGTACAATACCTATGGCAAATTCTCCAGCTACAGTTTTTTCTTCTGGATCCTTGCCTCTTTTACCATAGAAAGGTATGTTTTCATTTAACTTCTCAAGAAACTTCCAGCCTTCTTCTTCACCCATCATATCTAGTATACCTTTTACTGCACCATAATTAGTTCCAGAAATGGCTGGGTTGGACATTATTATTTCACCCTTATACTTAGGATCTGCCAGTTCTGCCCAAGTTGTTGGTGTTTCTAAGCCCTTGTCTTGTAAATATTCTTCATTTACTAAAAAGCCTACAACTGTTAGACCCTTAGCAATCCAGTAGTTTTCACTATCTACAAAACGACTATCTATTTTATCTACTTCCTTTGGAACATATTGCTCAAGTAGGCCTGAATCCTTAGCTGCCATAAAAGCATCTAAGCCACCGCCAAACCAAAGGTCTGCCATAGGCTTTCCACCTTCAGCTTCTATCCTGGCTATAACCTCACCACTACTCATAGATAAAAACTCTACTTTAGCATTTACTTCTTTTCCAAAGGCATCAAATAATTCTACATATTTTTCAGAAGTAGTAACTACATTCATAGTTCTGCCACCGAAATCTAGTTTTTCTTCATTTGTTTCATCTGGAGTTTCTGTAACTATTCCATCATTAGTTTTTGGTTCTTCATTTGACCCTTGATTCTTATTAGTGCATCCAGCATAGATTACCATACTTAAAACTAAAAGCATGATCAAAAAAATTCTTTTTTTCATAAACATTCTCCTTTTCTTAATTTTAATTCTGTATAAAGTAATTGTGGGTAAAATTTACATA
>JAAYFT010000092.1 GCA_012728125.1 Tissierellia bacterium
AGAGGAGTTAAAGAATGGAATCCGGCATGGAGTTAAGACCTTACTGATATTCACCGTACCTGTGGCTATTATCTTAATGATTATGGCGGAACCCATAGTTATGATATTCTTTGAAAGGGGTGCCTTTAACTGGGAAGCTTCTTTCTTTACTTCTCAAGCTCTGGTATTCTATGGCCTTGGTCTACCAGCCATGGCATTGTTGCCACTTATAGCAAGGACATATTACTCCATCCAGGATATGCAGACTCCTACCATAATTAGTGTAGTTTCCTTGGTAGCTAATACAATCTTAAACTTATCCTTGGCAGCTCTAATAGGGACTAAGGGCATCGCCTTGGCCACTAGTTTGGCAAGTATCCTAGCAGTAACCATTGGCTTTGTTGACCTAAATAGGAGGTTAAGTTATTTTAGAAATGAGGGCATTAAAAAGATGGTCATCAGGATTTTACTAGCATCTACAGTTATGGTACTAGGTATTACCTTGGTTTATAGCTTAATATCCATATCTACTGAAAATATACTGTTATACAATATTGTCACTGTTGGTTTGTCCTCTATAGTAGGCGGTCTACTATATGTTATAACTTATAAATTTGTCAAGAAAAAGCAAAAAATATAATAGGGCCAGTTTGGCCCTATTTTTTACCTAATTTTTAGGAATCTCTCTTTGTGTATAGTATACATCAGATGGAAGTGCTAAGTTACCGTCTAGGTCCCTAATATAGGATAGAGTTCCAGTATCTGAGCGTCCAGCTAATCTTACTAAATAGCTAGAGGAGATATCCCTATTTTTAATTGTAATTACTAGAACAGACTTATCTGTAGTCTTTAAGGCAGTTGAATAATCATCATCCTTGTTTAGGATCTTATTATCTGCAAGCCTAACTATTTCTAAATCCCTCTTATATAATGAAGCACCTTCTTCTTCTAATTCTTCTGTGAAAGGCAGCTCTATCATGTTGCCAAAGACAGTTAGGTACTGTACATCATCTTTTACCTTTGGTGCTACCCTATCAAGTATTTGGATAGTTCCACTTTCAACACCAGTATCTATGATGGTCTTCATTGTATTGTTTTGATTTATGGTTATTGTATTATCTGGTAAGTTAGTTTTGTTATCGTTGTCTAGGTATATGGTAACTATATCTGTACCATCAGCTATTACACTATTTATGGTCCTGCCGGTTATTGTAAAGTCTTTAGTACTTGCTTTAACAATAGGCATATTGAATCTAACTTTAATTAAGTTTGATTCCAATAGGGCTCCTTGTCTTCCAGGCCTGTCCTTATCATAATCTATAGCCTTTGCATTTCCAGAGGAAGAGGAGTCAAAGTAGATGTCTATCATTACTGGGTCTGTAACGTTGCCGCTTAAATCCTTTAATCTACTAATATTTAATGATGTTAAGTTGCCAGCTGTACCTATCATTATTCTTTTACCATCTGTATGGTATTCTGGTAGTAAAATATTTACTGATTTTTCATCACTGCCAGGTATAAATAAGGTGTTAGCCGGTAGGTATTCTTGTTTTCCACCATAGATTATTATATAGTTTTCATGATTGATTACTGTATTCATGTCCATAGGCTTGCTGAAATAAAGTATAATATTGTTTCCATAGCCTGTATAGTTGATTAATCTTGGTTTTTCAACGTCCTTCATATCTATGGTAGCAGTATATGGTATCATTGTATTTCTAAGTGGTGTTGTATCCTGTACACCTTCAATTATCAAAGTATTTAATCCAACAGGTAGTGGGACATATAAGTTTATTTTGAACTCATTGCCAGAACCTTGGATGTCTTTAATATTTATTGTTCTATTAGTGCTATCTAAGATTGAATAGTTGGATCTAGAAGTACCAAGTACATTTTTATTAAAGTAAACTGTTATGGTTTTTCCGTCCTCAGAAACTGTATGGTGAATTATTTCTGGAGGAGTCATGTCTATTTCAGGTATTACGCTTACACTACTTGGTTTTATTTTATTGCCTGAATAGTCTACTACATTTTCTACATATATGGTATTTTCAGCAGTAGTTAGCCTGTTGGTTGTAAAGTCTACTATAGCCTTATTTCCTCTTATAGTAACCTTGCTTGCATATCTCTTTATGGTACTTTGTCTCCAATAGAAATTGTTTACACTGGCTGATACTGGGTCTATTTCCTCATCAAATTCTATAATTACTTGGTCTAAAGTTGCAGTGGCACTTTCAATACTTGGTGGTGTAGTATCTTTGGATATATTAATCAATATATCTTCATCTACGATTTTATATCCAGTATAGTCTTCTAATCCGGTTACTGTAAGTATATGGTTGCCTTCTGATAGGGCATAGGATGATGAGAAGTATGTTAGGGTGACTATATTGTAGTCTAGGCTTATAGTACCTGGGAAGTTTCTACCATTTATTTTAAAGTTAGATGCCAATGCATTTTTTATTGGTTCAGATAGATATAGTCTTAAGCCCTTGGTACCTAATTGTATAACTTCTGAAACTTGTGGAGGTTGATTATCAAAGGCTAAAAATTCATGGTCTTCTATTTTTATTTCTTCACCAGCCTTAGACTTAATCTTCATAGCAGATATCTTATACTTCATTTGTTGCGTCATATTGCCAGCTAGGACTAGGATTATTTTAGTATCGTCTTCTTCAAAGCGGACTTCTTTAATTGGTCCTGCTGTAGTTGTATAGTTGCTAAGAAGTGAAGTTACAGCCCTATCTACTGGTTGAGTAAAGCTTAATGTAATCTCTTTAAGGTTTGAAGCATCTACATCAACTAAGTCAAAAGGCAATATATCTATGGTGAATAACTCATAATCCGTATATTTTGTACCGCTTTGGAACCTGTATTGATAAGTGCCTACTTGAAGGTCCTTAATTATATGTGAAAAGTTTCCGTCTTCATCAAGTAGGATACTAAAAATTTGATCTCCACTTGTAATACCTGTAGATGCTGGTTTTAGGTGTAAAAATAGGTTTTCTGCACCTTGAGCTTGTCCAGCAAATACTGCAGTATTATTATCATTAGTTACTGTAGCTTCTACCTGAAACTCTGCAGGTATATCTAGATCTAAATATTCTGCTAAAGTAATAAGGCCCCTATTAATTTCCTGTTTTAGGGCATTTAAGGTCATTACCGCCATTTGGCCTCTGGTTAAGCCTGCATTTGGATCTAAAGTTAGTCCTTCCATTAATTTATATTTTTTAGCATGGTCAGGTACATTGTTCCAATCATTTGCTTCGTCATTGTATTGTAAGGCCCTTAGTAGTACTGTTTGGAATTGTTGTACTGTTACGTCTTCATCAAAACCAAAGGTACCATCAGCATGTCCCTTCATTAGGCCTTCGCTTACTGCCCATCTAATGTAAGGAGTATAGAATTTAATCCTATCACTTTGGCCAGCTAAGTCTTTAAAGGTATTTGGTGTTTTTGGATCGTCAAACTTTTTTGCCTCATCTTCTTTACCATATAATCTTGAAATAAGTACTACCATATCTTGTCTATTAAGATGGTTTCCAAGGCCTAAATCGCCTTCTTTATTAATTCCTGTTAATACTCCAAGATCATATAAAATTTTGCCTGCTTCCTCATATATGTCACTAGCATGTACACTTTTAATCGGTATAAATGCAGGAAATATGAGGAGGAAGGCTAGTGTTAGCGATAATATTCTTTTCATATGTAACCCCCCTTGTTATTATAGTATTATTATACTATATTTATGGGTAATTATATATTACAAAATCTAGTTACAGGTTATTTTTTGGGTCCATTGACATAAGTTTTTCCTTGTTATAAAATACTATAGTTGAAATTGAAGTTCGAGGAGGGTAAAAATTGTCCACAAAATATATATTCGTCACTGGTGGTGTAGTTTCTTCTTTGGGCAAAGGTATAGCTGCTGCAAGTCTAGGTCAATTGTTGAAGAGTAGAGGATTAAAGGTTACTATTCAGAAGTTCGATCCCTATATAAATGTAGACCCAGGTATGATGAGTCCCTATCAACATGGGGAAGTTTTTGTTACAGATGATGGTGCGGAAACGGATTTGGATTTAGGCCATTACGAGAGATTTATAGATGTTAACTTAACTAAAAACAACTCTGTAACTACTGGAAAAATCTATTGGACTGTACTTAACAAGGAAAGAAAGGGAGAATATGATGGTAGGACTGTACAGGTAATACCCCATATTACTAATGAAATCAAGGAAAGGATTATCAGGGCATCTAAGGAAAGGGAAATAGATGTGGTAATCACAGAAATAGGAGGTACAGTAGGGGATATAGAGTCCTTACCTTTTTTAGAGGCCATTAGGCAGATAAAGTATGATGTAGGCAAGGAAAATGTAATGTATATCCATGTGACTTTAGTACCATATTTATCTAAGGCTGGAGAGTTAAAGACTAAGCCTACTCAACATAGTGTGAAAGAATTAAGAAGCATAGGTATCCAACCAGATGTTTTAATCTGTAGGACTGAGGTTCCACTATCTAAGGAACTAAAGGATAAGATTGCTCTGTTCTGTGACTTAGATCCTTCTGAGGTAATTGAAAATATGGATACATCTACTATATACGAGATACCCTTGATGCTTGAAAAGGAAGGTTTAGCCCAGCTAGTTATAGACCATTTAAATTTAGAATGTGGTGAGTTAGACTTATCCCACTGGAATGAATTAGTTGAAAGGGTAAAGAACCCACAGGGTAAAGTCCATATTGCCTTAGTTGGTAAGTATGTTGAGCTAAAGGATGCCTATCTATCAGTGGCAGA
>JAAYFT010000093.1 GCA_012728125.1 Tissierellia bacterium
AAGGTAAAAGATATATCTCCGATGGAGTAAAAGAAGTGGTTACAGTGCCTAAAGCCTATGAGGAAAATATCGACCTAAATAGATTAGGTGACAAAGAATTATATATATACGAATAAATATTTTAGAGTTTATGTAAACTCCCTTCCCTTATGAGAAGGGGGTTTTTCTTATTTACTGATTTATAATTAACTATTGCATTCTATGTAATATAAATTTAATTCTGGAATAAATTATATATATATAAGTATTTAGGAGGGGTATAATGAAAAGATTATATAATAAAAACGAAATAACTCTTAAACTATTAATCCTTTTATCCATAGCACTAATATTTTTAGTATATATTTCAGTAAAAACTACAGGAAACATTGCCCAGGTTTTTTTACCCACTAAAGAACTTCCAATTTATAGTGTAGAGACTAATGAGAAGAAGGTGGCCATCAGTTTTGATGCGGCTTGGGGCAACGAATATACTTCCTTTATATTGGATACACTAGATAAATACAATATCAAAAGTACTTTCTTTTTAGTAGGATTTTGGGTTGATAAATATCCTGAAGATGTAAAAGAAATTGCCAAAAGGGGCCATGATGTAGGCAATCATTCTACTACCCATCCTAATATGAGTCAATTAAGCAAGGAAAAAATCATTGAAGAATTAAGGACTACAGGGGATAAAATTGAAGAGCTAACAGGTGTAAAACCTACCTTGTTTAGACCGCCTTTTGGAGATTACAATGATCTATTGATCCGCACCTGTAGAGAAGAAGGATACTATCCAATTCAATGGGATGTAGACTCCTTAGATTGGAAGGAGCTTGGAGCCCAGCCTGTAATAGATAGGGTAACTAGAAATATAAAAAATGGCTCCATAGTATTGTTTCATAACAATGCAAAATATATTAGGGACTATTTGCCAGTAGTTATTGAAAGACTGCAAGAAGCAGGTTATGAAATAGTTCCAATTTCTGAGCTTATTTATAAAGACAATTACATAATAGATAATACAGGAAAGCAAATACCTGTTAATGATAAATAGCTGAAGATTTGAGGGGATAAGGTGAAAAGAAATACTTTAGTCATAGGACTATTAGAAGATTGTGTAGAAAAAAATACCTTTGAACTACTAAAGAAGATGTTTATAGCTTTAGGCTACAATATCAATCCAATTACCCAATATAATAATTTTTTCATCTTAGATAAAGATTATAATAATATTTTATTAATAAATATTACATCAAATATTTTAAATTCTATTTTGGACCTAGGTCTTGAATTTGACATAATCATTCACACATCTTTAAACAATGGAATCTATGAAAAGGACAAATTAAAAGAATTGGTTAGTAGGTCTCAATATATAATCATTAATTCTGATGAAGATGAGTGGATCCATCTATTAAATGATAATATAACGACAATAGTTATCACATATGGGTTTAACAACAAGGCAAGTATAAATCTTTCTAGCATTGATAAACAGGACATTATAGAGATTAATATATGTGTGCAAAGGGAAATTCAAACAATCAATGGGACCATAGTGGAACCCTTTGAATTGCCTATCAAAATAGATACAAAAGAAAAGGTTAATATTTATTCTATATTATCTATCATAGCTTGCGGGCTTGTAATGGATAAAGATTTAGGAAATATTAACATTTCTTTGATTTACAATTAATAAATATAATGGTAGAATAATATTGAGAAACATTTAACATTTTTTATAAAAATGGGCAGGATTTTTTGTTACTATGTCTAATAATAGATATATACATACAAAAGACAATAATCTATATCTATTATTTTTGTTTTTTGTTATATTCTTTATCCTACCAGAATATATTAGATATAGATTAAAATAACATAGGAATAGGAGTGAATAATATCATGAATGATAAGAGTAGAGAAACAAATACTGTGAAATTGGTAGGAAAGGTGGCAAGTGAAAAGACCTTTAGTCATGAAATGTATGGGGAAGGATTCTATACTATTGATTTGGAAGTTCCAAGACTAAGTTCATCAGTAGATCTGCTTCCAGTAACTATTTCTGAAAGACTGATAGTAAATATGGACCTATCTGTCGGAAAATATGTTATAATAGAAGGACAACTTAGATCTTATAATAGGTATGTGGACAATAACAATAGACTTATTTTAACCATTTTTGCCAAGGATATTTTCTTACCAGATGAAGAGGAATTAAAAGAAGCCATAAGAAAACCAAATGAAATCTTTTTAGATGGGTATATATGTAAAAAGCCTATCTATAGGACTACACCTTTCGGACGTGAGATTACAGATATTTTAATTGCAGTAAATAGGGCTTATAACAAGTCAGACTATATTCCTTGTATTGCCTGGGGAAGGAATGCAAGATTTTGTGAGAACATGCTAGTAGGAGATCACATTAGACTTTGGGGAAGGGTCCAAAGTAGGGAATATCAAAAGAAATTGCCTTCTGGAAAAGTAGAAACAAGAATGGCCTATGAAGTATCTATATCTAAACTAGAATATATAGAAAATGATAACAATAGATTAGATGCATTTGAATTAGAAGGATAAAATTAACTAAAGAATAAAATTTACGAAAGGATAAAGAATTATGGATACAAAATTGATTTTTAGTGCTATAATGTTGATAATACTAGTTAGTCTTCAATATACTTTAAATTTAATTTTAAGGGAGCTAAGGGATATTAAAAAAATGTTAATGAAAGATCCCAGAAAGATTAACTTAAAATGAAAGGAGAGAAAAATTTGGATTTTAGCAAAAGAAAAAGAATACTTTATAGCAGGGAAGACATTAGCACTAGAATCAAGGAATTAGGACAAATAATATCTGAAAGCTACAAAGGTAAAGATTTATTAGTAGTTTCTTTACTTAGGGGAAGTTTTATTTTTACCGCTGATTTAGTTAGGGAATTATCTATACCTGTTGAAGTTGATTTTATGACAACTGCCAGTTATGGACATGATGAAGTATCCTCAGGGATTGTTGATATTGTACATGATATAAGGGCCGTTGCAGAAGGTAAGGATATTCTCATAGTAGATGATATAATGGATTCAGGCTATACCTTAAAGAAGGTAAAGGAAGTGTTAAGCCAAAAAAATCCAAATTCTATTAAGATTTGCGTTATGTTAGATAAGCCTAGTAGAAGAAAGGTAGATATAGAACCAGATTTTGTGGGCTTCACTATTCCTGATGTTTTTATTGTGGGATACGGTCTTAATTATGGTGACTATTACAGGAATATTCCATACATTTTTACATTTGATTAATTCACCTACAGATTTTTCTGTAGGTGAATTTATTCTATTGCTATTTAGAGTAAATTAAGACTTAAGGGGTGAGATATAATGGAAGAATTAAAAAGACCTTCTATCTTGGAGGCCAATTCATTATATTTTATATTAGGGGTTTTATTACTTTTTCTTGGTAGCTATGTACAAAGCAGGGAGATCTATTCAGGCTTATTGATTACTGAGTATATAATAATCTTAATTCCAAATCTAATATTCTTAAAAGCAAAAAAACTGCCTATTAAAACCTTTTTAAGGCTCAATAAAATTAATTTTAAACAAATAATATATATTGCCTTGATTATGGTGTTCTCCTATCCAATAGCAGTCTTTCTAAACACAATAATGATCACTATTTTAAACTTCTTTGGTGAGACTGTGGCTAGTTCCGTACCTATTCCTGATTCAGGGGAAAAGTATCTAATTAGTCTTTTTGTTATTGGTTTAAGTCCTGGCTTATGTGAGGAAATAATGTTTAGAGGCACTATAATGAGGGCATATGAAGGAATGGGGAAAAAGAAGGCCATAATATATTCTTCAATTCTCTTTGGGATATTTCACCTAAATTTACAAAACCTAATTGGCCCCATATTTCTTGGATTTATTTTGGCTAAAATTACTTACAAAACCAACTCCATATATGGGTCTATACTAGGCCACAGCCTCAGTAATACTATAGCCATGACCCTTGGATTCTGGGCTAATAAGTACCTTGCTAGTGTTGAAAACAGTGTAGTAGGGTATGACATACCCTATAAGACCCAGATGTTGATTACATTGATTTGGTTTGGAGTAATGGCCCTAATTTCTTCATTGGCACTTAGAAAACTGTTAAAGAACTTACCTAGTAATGAGGTTCATATAGAAGGCTTTAAGGAAAACATAAGGTTTACTGATTTTATTCCTGTACTATTAGTGTTTGTATTATTTATAGTGGTTAATGTAAAATATTTATTTGTTTAAGTATAAAAGAAGGGGTTTCTCCTAATACTAGGATTAGGAGGGATCAGTATGAAAAGAAAAAAGAAGAAAAAAATAGAAACCTTAGAGGATAAAATGAAATATGAAATAGCAGAGGAGCTGGGCCTAATGGACAAAATAAATGAGCTTGGCTGGGGAGGCCTAACTGCAAAGGAATCCGGTAGAATAGGTGGACTAATGACAGTAAGGAAAAGGGAGATGAAAAAGAAACAGGAAAATGAAAAGGAAACATAAGGGGGAGGTATATGAATATCTACAACAAATTTGCCTATTTATATGATGACCTAATGGTAGACTTTGATTATGAAAACTGGTTTAACTATATTGAAAATATATTTGAAAAATACAACAAAAACCCTAAGAAAGTTTTGGAAATGGCCTGTGGTACAGGCAACCTATCCTATTATTTAGGTAAAAAGGGTTATAAATTAACCTGTTTCGATTTGTCAGAGGACATGCTATCTAAGGCTTATGAAAAGCTGAGAAGGTTTAAAAATGTCAAGCTACTAAATCAGGATATGGTTAATTTTAATTTCAATGAAAACTTTGATGCTGTAATTTCCATTTGTGATAGTATAAATTATATAATTGATGAGGAAGATTTAATAAATACCTTTAAGAATGTATGGCATCATTTAGAGGAAGGTGGTATATTTATATTTGATATAAATTCCTATTATAAACTAAAATATATAATAGGCCACAACACCTTTGTAGAAGACAGGGGAAATATCTTCTATACTTGGGAAAATTATTTTGATGAAGACACTGACATATGTGATTTTTATTTGACCTTCTTTGTAAGCGAAGATGGAGAAAATTTCCTTCGTTTCAATGAGGAGCATAGGGAGAAGGCATATAAAACAGAGGAAATAGTTCATATGTTAAAGGAAGCTGGATTTAGTAAAATAGACTATTATTCTGCCTTTACCTTTGATAGGCCCGATGAAAAGACTGAAAGGATAAATTTTGTAGCAATAAAATAAGTGTTAATAGGAGTGGTAGGATGAAAGACTATCTAATTAGAGCCATAGATAAAAAAGGAAATATTAGGGTATTTGTAGCAAGTACAACTAATATGGTGGAAAAAGCAAGGAAAACACATAATACTTCACCTACGGCTACGGCAGCCCTAGGCAGGACCCTAACTGTTGCCAGCATGATGGGGGCCATGATGAAGAACCCAAAGGATAAGCTGACCCTTAGAATAAATGGGGGAGGTCCCTTGGGGACTATTTTAGTTGTAGCTGATAACCATGGAAGGGTTAAAGGATATGTGGACCATCCTTATGCAGATCTGCCAAGTAGGAAAGATGGGAAGCTTGATGTGGGAGGACTTGTGGGCAACCAAGGTTCAGTAACTGTAATTATAGACTATGGCCTTAAGGAACCCTATATAGGACAGGCTAACCTAGTAACAGGAGAAATAGCTGAAGATTTAGCAACTTATTATGCCATATCAGAACAACAGCCATCTGCTGTAGGCTTAGGTGTATTAGTAGATAAGGATATTTCAGTTAAGGCTGCAGGTGGATACATTATTCAACTACTGCCTAATATACCAGAGGAAGACATAGACAAAATTGAAAACGCCTTGTATAAGACAGAGCCTGTATCTACCCTAATAGATATGGGGCTTACACCAGAGGAAATTATGGAGAAGCTCTTGGGAGAATTTGAAATGGAAGTCTTAGATAAAATAGAAATTGATTTTCAATGTGATTGTTCCAGGGAGAGGATTGAAGGGGTCCTTATTAGCCTAGGCAAAGAGGAGATTAGGGCTATGATAGAAGAAGATGGCCAAGGGGAAGTAGTTTGCCATTTTTGCAATACTAAATACAATTTCTCCAAAGAAGAACTGGAAGAAATCCTATCAAGGATTTAAGTTTGAAAATTCATTTATTGAAAATACAAAAAAATATTCTTTAAACGGAGGCAAAAGATGAAGGGTTGGATAATATATAACGGAGCATTGAGGATAAAAAAGGTTGAAAGGTTAGTTGAAAAGCTTGCGCAGGAAGGTAAAAAGAAAAACATAGAATTAAAACTAATTAAAAATAACCAGCTGCTACCTACTTATAGCCCCTTTGGCAAACCAGAATTGAAAAGTCTTATAGACTTAGATGAACCAGACTTTATTATATTTTGGGATAAGGATATATTCCTTGCAAGACATCTTGAGCAAATGGGGTTTAGGTTATTTAACTCTAGGGAAGCCATAGAAAACTGTGATAACAAAGCTTTGATGCATTTGAAACTATCTAATATAGGCGTAAGGGTACCTAAAACCATAGTTGGCCCTTTTGTTTTTCATCAGCAAAATTTAAGCGATGATTATATAGATATGGTAATTGAAGAACTGGGAGATAGGATAGTATTAAAAGAAGCCTATGGTTCCTTTGGTATGCAGGTTTACTTAATCAATAATAGGGAAGAGCTAAAGTCAAAAATACTGGAATTAGGCAATAGAAGTTTCTTAATGCAGGAATATATAGATACTAGCTATGGCAAAGATGTAAGGGTAAATATCATTGGAGATAAAATAGTAGGAGCCATGGAAAGGTCTAACCAATCGGACTTTAGGGCCAATATTACCATTGGTGGAGTTGGGAAAGTCATTGAGTTAAATCAAATCCAAAAGGAAGTGGCACTTAAAGCCCATAAGGCATTAAACCTTGACTTCTGTGGAGTAGACCTATTGTATGGAAAAGATGGGGAACCTGTCTTATGTGAATTAAATTCCAATGTAAACTACCTAAGCTTTGAAGATGCTTCTGGAATCAATTTCAGTGACCTGCTTCTTGATTATATAGTGGAGAGATTATAATGAATGGCTTACTGATATACAACAAGGATGATTATCATAGAAATGAGTCCTATGTGGACTGGCTACTCCAAGCTGGTAAGGAATATGATCTAAATTTAAAACTGGTATTTAAGGAAGACTTCTTAAGGAAAGGAATTTCACATAAGGATAAGATTGATTTTGTAATAAATAGGTCAAGGAGCTATGAAATCAGTTTAATGTTTGAATTGACTAATATTAGGGTTTTCAACAATTCAACCATAACCCTACTGGGGAATAATAAATTGGCAGCTTATAGATATGCTAAGGATAAAGGCTATGCCTATCCTAGGGTATTGGTTGCTTGGGAGAACAAGAATAATATAATATCTAAGCCCAATGATGGTCATGGCGGTCAGGGCATAGACTTAGTTGAAAATGTGGACTTTAACGACGGAAGTATTAGGCTGCAACAGGAATTTCTTGGCAGTCTTGTGGGAGATATTAGGTTTTATATAATAGATAATAAAATAATCCATGGTGTCTTAAGGACTTCTAGGGATAAAATAATATCTAACTTTACCCAAGGTGGAGATATTAAGTATTATGATTATACAGCCGAAGAAAAAGCATATGTAGAAGGCTTCATTAAAGATCTAAAAGTGGATTATGCAGGAATAGATTTTTTACTGACTAAGGATAACAAGCTAATATTTAATGAAATAGAAGATGTAGTAGGCAGCAGGATGTTAAGTAAGCTTGGAATCAACAATACTACAGACTTATATCTTGAACATATAGGCAAAGAGTTGAAAAACTGTTGACATTTGTTAAAATTTCATATATACTATTTATTGTTGCAATCCATTTTGGAAGCCCGGATAGCTCAGTCGGTAGAGCAGTAGACTGAAAATCTACGTGTCGCTGGTTCGATTCCGGCTCCGGGCATTTAACAAATTTTTATAAAAAATCACAAGTACATATTGACAAAATTAAAAAAATATGCTATTATGCTTAAGTAAAGAAAATATTGTGCGGAAATGGCTCAGTGGTAGAGCATCGCCTTGCCAAGGCGAGGGTCGCGAGTTCGAATCTCGTTTTCCGCTCCATATTAAATAGCCCTATTTAATAGGGCTTAATATTTGGCGGCATAGCCAAGTGGTAAGGCAGAGGTCTGCAAAACCTTTATTCCCCAGTTCGAATCTGGGTGCCGCCTCCATAAGTATCTCTAGGACTTAGTCCTAGAGATTTTTTGTATTAAAAATATTTTATAGGTGATCTTATGAATCCATTTATACCAATCAAAAAAGCCAATATTGCCATTGTAGATGGCAGGATAGATGAAGAAATAGAGAATAATTTAAAAAGACTTGGACTTGAAGTTATAAAAACTATAAAATGCCAAGAAGTAGATGAAAGCATTGCCTATCACCCCGACATCGTATTACATCCAGTTAATTACAATACTTTAGTAGTAGCTCCCAATGTTTTTGAATATTATAAAGACAAGCTAGAAAAAATGGGTATAAAATTAATTAAAGGAGAAAGGTTTTTAGATAGAGAATATCCAGGGGATATTGCATATAATGTAGGAAGACTTTCTAATTTTGCAATCCACAATTTTAAATATACAGATGAAGTATTAAAATTTTATTTAAAAAAGGAAAATTTAACCTTTGTGGATGTAAAGCAGGGATACAGCAAATGTTCCTTGGCCATAGTAAATGAAAGGGCGGCCATAACAGCTGATATCCCCATATACAAGAAATTATCATCCCTTGGTTTAGATATTTTGCTAATTGAACCTGGATATATTTCCTTAGAAGGTCAAAAATATGGATTTATTGGCGGTACCAACGGTTCATTATCTAATAATGAGTCTATAATTTCCGGTGTCATAGATAATCATCCAAACAAAAATG
>JAAYFT010000094.1 GCA_012728125.1 Tissierellia bacterium
GCTTATTAAAGACATTCGGGAATTTATGAGTAACCAATATCTAGGATGGGAAGTTTTTGTTCATAGGCTTGATAATGTTGGTGCCCACTTGTGCTAATGTTGAATTTTACAGAAAGGAGGAAGTTTTCATGAAAAAAATTGCATTGATTTCAACAGGTGGAACCATAGCTATGCAGGCAGATAATTCTGGACTAGCTGTTCCCACTGCTGGGGCCAAGGATTTAATTGAATCATTAAGTGATATAAGAAAAGAGTTTATAGTAGATGACTTTGATTTTATAAATATACCTAGTGCCCATATGACAATTGAGGACCTAATAGGGTTAAGAAAGCTCGTTATTGATGTGAGCAAGAAAGGTTATGATGGGATTGTAATTACTCATGGAACAGACACCATGGAGGAAACGGCCTATTTCTTAGACTTGACAACTGACTTAGATATTCCAATCATACTTACTGGTTCACAGAGAAATCTATCTGCCATAAGCTCTGATGTGGCGATAAATATTATAGATTCTATTAGGGTTGCTGCAGATGAAATGGCAGCCAAAATGGGTGTCTTGATAGTGTTTGCATCAGAAATAATACCTGCAAGGGAGGCTACTAAAACCCATAGAACGAGACTAGATACCTTTAAGTCTTTGGAGTTTGGACATATTGGTACCATAGACAATAAACGGGTCCTATGGTTTAGAATGCCAATTATAAGGGAGACTTATGGCCTAGGAAATATTGAGAATATTGTTGTAGATATAATACCTAGTTACCTTGGTGCGGATTCTAGAAATATAAGAAATAGTATAAAGGATAGTGTAGATGGTATAGTATTGCAAGCTTTAGGAGCTGGCCATATTCCAAAAGCTATGCTAGATGGCATAAAGGAAGCCATAAGTGGTTCAATACCCCTTGTACTAACCTCTAGACCAATAAAGGGAAGATTTTTCACTAATACATATGGGTTTGAGGGTTCAGAAAAGCACTTGAGAAGTTTAGGAGTCATATTTGGAGAAGACTTACCTCCACAAAAGGTCAGAATTAAACTAATGGTATTATTATCCCTAGGTTATGATTATGATAGGATAAAATACGAGTTTGAAAAAAATTATTATGTAAATTAGTAACTTGTACTTTTATCAATTAAATTTGTCCTAATTCCATATTTTAATATAGTTTTTTAGCAAAATATAGGCACACTAAGATTAAATAAATACTTGCATCCTATTGATGGAAGTGATATAATATTTTGGTAATCCTTGCTCTAACGGAAGTTAGAGCCGATAGTCCATAAGGAGGTGAAAGATATGAGAAAATATGAAATGATGGTTATCTTCTACCCAAATGAAGAAGAGAAGAGAGCCCAAGTCCTAGAAAGATTTAAAGGTATAATAACTGAGGACGGAGGCAATGTCTCAGAAGTTACTGAATGGGGAAGTAGGAAGCTAGCATATGAAATCGACGATCTAAATGAAGGATACTATATAATCATCAACTACGAAGGTACACCAAAGATCACAGACGAATTAGATAGAATTGCTAGAATTTCCGACAGTGTTATGAGACATATGATCGTTAGAGAAGATGAATAGTCTAAGGTGGGTGAGAATATGAATAATGTTGTATTAATCGGTAGGTTGACAAGAGATCCAGAGCTTAGATATATACCTGTATCAGGAAACCCTGTTGCAAGATTTACATTGGCAGTTGATAGAGGCTTATCCAAAGAGAAAAAACAGGAAATGGAAGCCAGAAATCAACCAACTGCGGATTTTATAAATATTGTAGTATGGGGTAAAACTGCAGAAAATTGTGCCAATTATTTAGCAAAAGGTAGGTTGGTTGCTGTTCAAGGAAGAATTCAAACTGGTTCCTATGAAAAGGATGGTATCAGGAGATATACAACTGAAGTTGTAGCTACTCAGGTTGAATTCTTAGAATGGGGCGACACCAATAGAAATCAAGGTTTTGACGACTCTGGCCTAGACTTCGGAGACATAGAAGGATTCCACCCAACCGACAACGATGACATTCCATTCTAGAAGGAGGGTTAGAAGGTGCAAAGAAGGTATAAACCAAGAAAAAGAGTTTGTAGTTTTTGTGTAGATAAGGCAACTCATATAGATTATAAAGATGTAAGCAAGCTCAAAAAATATATTACAGAAAGAGGAAAGATTCTGCCAAGAAGAATTTCCGGAAACTGTGCAAAACATCAAAGAGAGCTTACAACAGCTATAAAGAGAGCAAGACAAGTAGCATTACTACCATATAGTGCAGAATAAGAGAGGTTATCCTCTCTTTTTTATTTGACTTATGGACTCATACTTTGTATTATTTTAATAAGGCTAAATTTAATTAAAGGATGGGGAAAAAGATGCAAAATAAAGATATAGATATTATAAAAAATATGAGAACCATAGAATGGCTAAAAGCTCAATTGTTAGATTCCGTTGCAAACCTTTATAGGGTTTTAGCACATGGAGAAGAAAATACAAAGGAAAACCTTGAGGACCTTATTTCAAATATTATATTAGAAGCTTTGCTATTAGGGAAAAGACTTGGGCTGAAATTTGAGGATATTGAATCAGCCTTAAGAGAAAATATAAAGATAAACCTAATAGAAGAGCATAAAATAGAAAAATGGTATGGAGACTTAAGTATACTCCTTGAATTTATTGATAAAGATAAGAATTAGAGGTGAAATTTTTGGATATTAACGATAAGCTTAAAAAAACCATCATAGAAAGTATAATTGTAATATCAATTATGGTCATATATGCAGTTTATGGAATCCATTATTTTCCATCCTTAATGCTATTTATTCCCCTACCATTTATAATATTAGGAGTAAGAAATCATATATATAATAATATATTGAGCATAATAATTGCATCTTTAATCATTCAATTGCTCTTAGGAAGCACTGCTGGAGCTTCTATAGTCTTATTATTTGGACCCTTAAGTATTGCTATTAACTATTGTATAAAGTATAAGAAAAAGAATATGGAAACCATATTGATATCCACTGGAGTATTTGTTCTCTCCTTTTTCTTGATAATAGCATTGGGAGAGAGGTTATCAGACTTTAATTTTACAGTTCAATTGGAAGACTTCCTATCTCAATCCCTAAATATGCAGTTAGAAACCTTTAAAGAGTTAGGAGTATCAAACGAAGAACTACTTAGATTAGCCGAATCTATAGAAGATCATAATAAATCAATTATGGTTCGTATCCCTTCATTTTTAATTATAATCTCCTTTTTTATCAGCTATATAAATATATTCTTAGCATCTGCATCACTTAGGAAAATGGGATATGTATATGTACCGGTTCAAAGATTTTCAAGGTTTAAATTACCAAACAATATCATCCCTGGTATTGGTATAATGTTCTTAGCAGCTTTTCTAATGAAATACCTAGAGGTCCAATATCATGGAGCATTATTATTAAATATCACATTTTTAGTAGGATTCATATTCATAGTACAAGGATTAGCAGTCTTAGATTTTCTACTAATTAGGCTTAAGATAAAGTCCATATTTAGGTTTATAATATTGGCTTTAAACATTATTATCTTACCTACAACAACTATCTTGTTTTTAATAGGTGTAATGGATAGCGTATTTGATTTAAGAAAATTAAGAAGGCAAGGATCCTAATAGGGGGATTATTATGAAAAATAAAATATTAAAGTGGCTAAATGATTATTTGTATCTTTTAGTAATTGGATTTCTAACCATTATTATAGGACTTTACCAGCCTATATTAGGGGCCATAGGTGGAATTTTATTAGGATACTTAATCTTCCATAATATAAAAAATATAAAGAGGAAAGAAGAAGAAATAAAAAAATATGTGGAAGGCTTGTCAGATGAGTTTGAGTCTGCAACAAAGCATGCCATATTTAATATGCCCTTTCCTCTCGTTATGGTAGATGAAAATGGAAGTATCCGATGGTATAATACACCATTTTTGAAGATGGTAGATGACCCAGATATACTTCATCAAAATATAACAAGTTTAATACCAGGATTTAGTATTGAAGGAATGCTGAAGGAAGAACTAAAGGCTTTAGATATTAAATATAAGGATAAACATTATAAAATATATCCTAATTTAGTAGATACAAGTAAAACCAGCAGTCCTAACAATATGATAATTATGCTATATTGGGTTGATAATACAAAATTTGTAGAACTAGCCCAAAAATATATCAATGAAAAACTAGTAGTGGCCTTGGTGTATGTAGATAATTATGATGATGTAAAAAACAATACTCCAGAGGTAAATAGGCCCTTAGTTTTGGCGGAAATCGATAAAAATATTAACACTTATTTTGCCAAACATAATGGTATAGTCAGGAAATATGAAAATGACAAATATCTTATAATAATAGAAAACCACGGTTTTAAATGTATAGAGACTAAGAAATTTGACATCTTGGACCAAATGAGAGAACTAGATTTAGGAAATACAATACCTATTACTTTAAGTATCGGAGTTGGAGCAGATGGCAATAATCCTAATAATGCCTATGCTAATGCTAGGGCTGCCATTGATATTGCCTTAGGTAGGGGTGGAGACCAGGCAGTAGTGCAAGTAGGCAACAACCTAAGCTTTTACGGTGGAAGAACAAAGGCTGTAGAGAAGCGCAACAAGGTAAAAGCTAGAGTTATTGGATATGCCCTGAGACAACTTATAGACCAAGCAGACAGGGTATTTGTAATGGGCCATAAGAACCCAGATATGGACTCCTTTGGAGCAGGTATAGGGGTTTTAAGGGCTGTTAAGGACAGAGAAAAAGAAGGATACTTAGTCCTAAGGGGAGAAAACCCATCTATTAAAAATATTTATGAAAGAATGAAAAATGAACAAGCTGAGCTATTAGATAGCATTATCACACCAGAAACAGCTTTAGAAATGGCCAATGACAACTCATTAGTAGTTGTAGTAGATAATCATAAGCCCAGCTTTACAGAAGAACCTGAATTATTGGAGCTTATAGAAAAGGTAGTAGTTATAGACCATCATAGGAGGGGTGTAGAATTTATTAAGGACCCAGTCCTTACCTATCTAGAACCCTATGCTTCTTCTACCTGTGAGTTGGTAACAGAAGTATTATCCTATATGAGTGAAAAGATCAATTTAACTAAATTTGAAGCAGAAGCTTTACTTGCTGGAATTGCAGTAGATACAAAAAACTTCAGCTATCAAACTGGGGTTAGAACCTTTGAAGCTGCCTCTACTTTAAAAAGGGCAGGGGCTGATACTACAGTAGTTAGACAATTATTTAGGGATGATTACAATATATTCCTATACAAGGCAGAAGTAATAAAGTCTTCCAAGATCTTGTTTGATAAAATAGCCATAGGTAGATTGGAAAGAGAAATGGAAGATTCTGTGTTAATTGCTGCCCAAGCAGCCAATGAGTTGTTGAATATAAATGGAGTGGAAGCCTCCTTTGTAATGACTTATATGAATAATAAAATTCATATAAGTGGCAGGTCAATTGGTAATATAAGTGCCCAATTGATATTAGAAAAACTTGGTGGTGGTGGACACTTAACTAGTGCCGGAACCCAATTAGATAATATGGATATGGATGAGGTTGAAGAAACTCTTATTAATGTTATAGATGAATACTTAAAGGAAGGTGAAGAGGAATGAAGGTAATATTATTGAAGGATGTAAAAGGATTAGGTAAGGCTGGAGATTTGGTAAATGCCAAGGATGGATATGCAAGAAACTTTTTACTACCAAAGGGTCATGCTGTAGAAGCAACACCTGCCAATTTGAAGAAATGGGAAGAGCAAAAAGCAATTGAGGCTCAAAAAAAAGAAGAAGAGCATAAAGAAGCTTTAGAGTTAAAGAAGAAAATAGAAAGCATTACAGTTGAAATCAAAGCTAAGGCAGGAGAAGGTGGAAGACTTTTTGGGTCCATTACTTCAAAGGATATAGCCGATGCTCTAAAATCTCAACATAAGTTAGATATAGATAGAAGGAAGATAGAATTAAAAGATAATATTAAATCCTTAGGGGTTACTGAAGTAGACATAAGAGTCTATGCTGAGTTAGTGGCCAAGCTAAGGGTCAATATTACTCAATAGTAAGGAGTTGGTTCAAATAGATGCTCAAGTAATTGGACGAATTCCACCCCATAGCATAGAAGCAGAGCAATCAGTTCTTGGGGCCATGATTTTAGATAAAGAAGCTATAAATACTGCAGTAGAAATAATTAAACCAGAAGATTTTTATAAAGAAGCAAATAAGGAAATCTTTGAAGCCATAATAGATTTATATAATAAAAATGAACCAGTAGACTTAATAACCTTATCAGAAGAATTAAAAAGACGAGGAACCTTGGAAAACATAGGTGGAGTCACCTACCTTGCTGACCTTTCTAGTATTGTAGGTACCACTGCCAATACAAAATATTATTGTAAAATAGTAGAGGAAAAGTCTATACTAAGAAGGCTTATTAAATCCTGTGACGAAATTATATTAAAATCCTATGAGGATTCAGACGAGGTAAATGCCATAATAGAAAAGGCTGAAAAGGCCATATTCGATATTACTCAAGGCAAACATAGGGAAGGTTTTTCGCCCTTAAATGAAGTATTATTAAGCAGCTTTTCTCAAATTGAAGAAAGAGCTGCTAATCAAGATGCCTTAACAGGGATTACTACTGGTTTTATAGATTTAGACCATAAATTGTCAGGACTTCAAAAATCAGACTTAGTCCTAGTGGCTGCTAGGCCTTCTATGGGAAAAACAGCCTTTGCTTTAAATATTGCAAGTAATGCTGCCCTTAAAGGTGGAGCGAAAGTAGCCATATTTTCTTTGGAGATGTCTAAGGAACAATTAGTTCAAAGAATGATTTCTTCTACATCCCATGTTGACCTTCAAAAGATCATATCTGGTAGGTTATCGGAAGATGAGTGGTTGCAAATAATAAATGCCATAGGGCCCTTATCCCAAGCACAGATCTTTATAGACGATACTGCTGGTATATCCCTTATGGAAATGAAGGCAAAATGTAGGAGACTTAAGATAGAACATGGTTTAGATCTTGTTTTAATAGACTATCTACAATTGATGCAATCAGAAAGCCGTCATGAGAGTAGGCAGCAGGAAATATCAGCCATATCTAGAGGCTTGAAGGCCTTGGCTAAGGAGCTAGACTGTCCTGTAGTTGCCTTATCACAGCTAAGCCGTGCACCAGAGCTAAGGTCTGACCATAGACCAATTCTGTCTGACCTTAGGGAATCTGGAGCCATAGAGCAAGATGCTGACGTGGTATTATTCTTATATAGAGATGAATATTATAACCAGGATTCAGAAAAGAAGAATATTGGAGAAGTAATTATTGCAAAACATAGAAATGGACCAACAGGCAGCATAGAGCTAGTATTTAAAAAGGAATTCACTAAATTTGTTAATATGGCAAGAGAGTAAACTTTTTTACAATGCACAATTCACAATTCACAGTTCACCATTAGCTTCAGTGAATAGTGAACAACTAATAGTGAATAGTGGCAGTTATAGAAAAATGACAAATTGTACGAGTGACTCTGAAAGATTTGTAATGCCTTCCAGCGAAAATTACAATAATATTGGAAATCAGGCTTTAAATGTAAGGGCCCATTGATTTCCAGTTGTAAATAAGCTGTTGAAGGCATCAAATCTTGTAGTGGAACCAGTAATTTGTCATTTTTTCTAAATAATGGTGCATTGTGAACTATGAATAGAATAGACGGAGTGGTAGGATATGGAAATAAAAGGAGAAAGGGTTACCATAAGAAACCTGCGATTAGAAGATGTATTTGAAATGAGAAAATGGGGATACCATGATAATCCTCTATTAGAAGATTACAATTTTCCTCATATGTCTGATAAGGAAATAAGACTATGGTATAGGATGAAGGTTAATAATCTTTTTAATAAATACTTTGGCATTAGAAATGAAAATGATGAGCTTATTGGCTATATGGGGATTAAGGGAATAAAAATACTTAGAAGAGAATCTACACTAGGTATAGTCCTAGACCCAAACCACATAAATAAGGGATATGGAACAGAAATATTAGATACCTTTTTAAGGCATTATTTTACAAAGATGAAAATGAGAAAGATGATATTAGAAGTGGCAGAATTCAATAAAAGGGCCTACAGGGTATATGAAAAAATGGGCTTTCAACCGGCTGGCTACTACCTTGATGAATTCTTCAATCAAGGTCTAGACTTAACAAACCCCCATTATTTAGCAGAAAAATCTTCTTTTGTAATTGATGGGGAAAAGATATATAATTATATTTACAAAATGACTTTGCACAAGAGAAGATTTTTTCAGATGAGAGGATAAAAACTTAGGAGCTGATTATATGAGCTTTTTTTTAGAGACCACAGATATGGATTTGGGAGATACTCCCATAGAGAATATATTTATAAATGATTTTATGCCAATGGCAAATGGCACCTATGTAAAAGTATATTTACTTGGATATAAATATGCCTATGATAAGGATGTAAAAGTAGAGGTAAATAATCAAATAATAGCAAAACATTTAGGAATCCCCTTAGATGATGTTTTAAGGGCTTGGGATTTTTGGGAGAGTAAAGGGATAATAGAAAAAATCCATGTAGATGAAGATGATGAATATAATTACAAGGTAAAATTCTTAAATCTAAAGCAATTATACATAAAAAACAACCTTAGCTTATTTAACACAAAGCCTGAAGAAGTAAAGCCATCAAAATCTACTACACCTAAGGAATTAATAGAGGCTAACCAAATTCCCTTAATAAACAAGATGTTCAATAATATAGACGATATAATGCGAAGGGAAGTTGTGGCCACTGAAAAATTAAAAATACTCGATTGGATAAAAAACTATAATATGAACCCAGATGTAATAGAAATGGCCTTTGCCTATGGAGTTGAAAGAAGGGGCGTAAGGAAGTTTAACTACGTTGAAAGCATAGTTAGAAATTGGTATGATATGGGGCTTACAAATATGGATGCCTTACTAGAACACTTTAAAAGCCAAGATGAAAAGTACTATAGGTATAGAAGGGTAATGAAAGCCTTAGGCCTTGATAATAGGCCTATTACAGAGGGAGAAATGAAGATAATAGATAAATGGTTTGATGAATATAAATTCTCCATTGAAATGGTACTTAAGGGATGTGAAGGCTCTGCTAAGGTAGCCAATCCAAATGTAAAATACATAGATGCCATCCTCACAACCTGGTACAAAAAAGACATAAAGACCATAGAGGAAATTGAAGAAAAGGATAAGCCAAAAGAAAAAAAGGAATATAATAAACCAAAAAAAGTGGAAAACAAGGTGGCTGTAAAGAAAACTAGGTTCCATAATTTCAAACAAAGAACAGAAAATTATTCTGCAGAGGAATTAGAGGAAATAGCTAGGAGAAAGAGAGAAAGCTATCTACAAAGGGTAAAAGGAGAAGCATAATATGTATAAGGATATATTAAAGGAAATATCAATTGAATACGAGAAAAAAAGGGATAGAAAACTCCGTGAGCAAATGATGAGAAAGGAAAAGGTTTATAGGGAGGTCCCTGCCATTAAAAAGATTGATGAAGAAATATTTAAAATAGGCCTTACCATGTCTAAAAGTATCCTCAACAATCCAGACAATTATAAAGAAGTAGCAGAAAAGGCAAAACAGAAAATAGAAAAGCTTAAGATGGAAAAGGCTTACCTAATGACAGAATCAAATATACCAGTAGATTATATGGATATTGATTATGACTGCTACCTATGTAAAGATACTGGTTATCTAGAAAATGGCACTCAATGCAATTGCTTAAAACAAGCCTTAGTTTCTCGTGCCTATAAGATGTCTAATATTGAAAACGTCTTAAAAAAAGAAAACTTCCAAACCTTTAATATCAATTTATTTAAAGATGAGCCCTTTGAAAATGAACTCCTAACCCCAAGGGAAAATATGCAGGAAATAGTAGGCATAGCCGAAGGTTTTGTTAACAACTTCGACGAAGATAATGGTGAGAACCTATTATTCTATGGTACAACAGGTTTAGGAAAGACTTTTCTATGTAACTGTATAGCAAAGTCCTTATTAGATAAAAACAAGATAGTAATCTATCAAACTGCCTTCACTATTTTAGAATTAATAGAAAAGCATAGATTTAAAAAAGATGGTGCTGAGTCTCATAGCAAGGAATATGATTTGCTATTTGAAGCAGACCTACTAATTATTGATGATTTAGGCACTGAAGTTGCCAACACCTTTACCAATGCAGAGATATTCAATATAGTAAATACTAGAATTTTGGCAGGTAAGAAGACAATTATATCTACAAATCTAACTCCTAAGGAAATATCCGAGATCTATACCGACAGGGTATTTTCTAGGATATTAGACAAATTTATACCTCTAAAATTCTATGGAGAAGACTTAAGATTTGAAAAGTAATTGGAAAGGAAAGTTATTATGGATGGAAATGAAAGAAGAGATAAAATACTTAATATCCTTGAAAATGCTCAGGAGCCCGTTAAAGGAACAGAGTTAGCTGAAAGGTTAAATGTAAGCAGACAAGTAATAGTACAAGATATTGCCCTTTTAAGGGCTAAGGGGAAAAACATACTGGCCACTCCAAGAGGTTATATACTACCTAAAGGTTTTGAAAAGGAAAAGCTAACAAAAACCATAGTTTGCGTCCACTATAACAATGAAGAGCTAGAGGAAGAGTTGAGAATAATAGTAGATTTAGGGGGAAAGATAATAGACGTAATAGTTGAACACCCCCTATATGGAGAAATAAGATCCCAATTACAAATAGGTTCTAGATATGACTTAGATCTATTCATGAAAGAGTTTAAAAAGACTAAGGCAGAGCCCTTGTCCTCCTTAACAGGAGGGATACATCTTCATACAATAGAAGTAGAAGATGAAGAAGCCTTTGACAGAATTAGAAATAAACTCCTAGAGAAAAAATACTTGATTGAAGAAGATTAAGGTGGTATATTTATATCTATAGGTGACAAGACAGGTGTATTTACATTTTATTTAAGGAGTGGTAAAATGGCAAAACCTAAGGGTGGTTTTAGAAATTACCTTGTAAAAGTATTAAATGGAATGGCCTTAGGCTTATTCTCCTCTTTACTAATAGGGCTTATAATCAAACAATTAGGAACCTTATTTGATATAGGTATATTAGTGACCTTTGGAAATCTTGCTCAAAAACTAATGGGCCCTGCCATAGGTGCAGGAGTAGCCTACAGTGTGGGAGCTCCACCTCTTGGAATATTTGCATCTGTTGTAGTAGGAGCTATTGGAGCAGGCAGCATCAGCTTTGATGGTGCAACAGCAATTATTAATACAGGTGAGCCTGTGGGTGCCTTTATTTCCTCCCTAATAGCAGCTGAGTTTTCAAAGCTAATCGGTGGAAAGACAAAAGTGGACATAGTATTGGTACCCTTTAGTGCTATTGTAATAGGTGGCCTAGTAGGTATCTATATAGGGCCATATATGACAATGGTAATGAACTTCTTTGGTGGCATAATAAATAGGGCTACAGAATTACATCCAATACCTATGGGGATAATAGTGTCCGTAGTCATGGGAATAGTACTTACTTTACCCATTAGTTCAGCGGCCTTAGCCATATCCCTAGGATTATCAGGTTTGGCAGCTGGTGCAAGTACAGTAGGATGTGCTGCCAATATGATTGGTTTTGCAGTTGCTTCTTATAAAGAAAATGGAATTGGAGGATTTATTGCCCAAGGCATAGGAACATCAATGTTACAGATGCCCAATATAATTAAAAATCCCCTAATTTGGATTCCAGCCATAGTTGCATCTGCAATCTTGGGACCAATTTCAACTAAGGTGCTTCAAATGGAAGGCACTCCCATGGGTGCAGGCATGGGAACCAGTGGCCTAGTTGGACAATTTGCTACCATAGATGCCATGGGAGCCAACCCAAGGACCTTGATCTTAATCCTTTTGATGCATTTTATACTACCAGGTTTAATTTCCTATATAGTAGCAGAATGGATGAGGAAAAAGGGATTAATAAAGCCAGGAGATATGAAATTATAATTTTTTGGTGATTTTCAAAAGTTAATATTTTGACAAGGATTTCTGTGGTATATATAGGTTGGAAGGACAACTTCCCCTAACTAAAGACAAGCTGTATAAAAAACAAAAGATGAGAAATAGCAATTAGAAAAGCCAAGACACTTGGCTTTTCCAATTGCTATTTTACTTTTTCCCTTGACATTATTTCATATTTTGCTATAATATTCTTTAATTAAATACAGGCAATGAAGGGAAATAGTAAATATGGAGCTTTTATAGAGAGCCAATGGTTGGTGGAAATTGGTAAAGTGAAGTATTGAATCCAGCCCAGAGCCTTTAAGTTACGAGTGAGCCTTTGGCTAACTAGGGTGGCAACGCGGGAAATACTCTCGTCCCTATATTTGGGATGAGAGTTTTTTTATTAGTGAATTCTATTCAATTGACAATGGACAATGCACAATTGACAATTGTTTGAGCTATGATTTAGGGTCGAAGATTCTTCACTATGTTCAGGATGACACTTCGTGTCAGATTCTTCACTGCGTTCAGAATGACAACATAGCTGTCATCCTGAGACGGACAAAATAAACCGATACGAAGTGTCGCCCTGAGTTTTTCAGGATGAGTCTTACTAACGAAGGATCTTAACTATCGAAGGACCTAGACCTCAAAGCTCGACCAAAATCATTGTCCATTGTCAACTGTCAATTGTCAATTATTAATAATACGGGAGGAGATTATATGTTAGATATTAGGAGAATCAGATCTAATCCAGAAGAAGTTAAAAAAGCATTGGAGAAAAGACATGGAGACTTTCCAATTGACAAAGTTCTTGAATTAGATGAAAAGAGAAGAAGCATTTTAACAGAAGTTGAGGAAATGAAGGCTAGACAAAATCAAGTATCAAAAGAAATCCCTAAACTTAAAAAGGAAGGAAAGGATACAGACCATATTTTTGCTGAAATGAGGTCCTTATCAGATAAAATAAAGGAACTAGATGGGGAAGTAAAGGCAATTGATGAAGAATTAAGAAATACCTTACTCCAAATCCCCAATACTCCTCATGAATCTGTACCAGATGGAAAAGATGATGCAGACAATGTGGAAATAAGAAAATTTGGTGAACCAAGGAATTTTGAATTTGAACCAAAGGCCCACTGGGATATAGGCACAGAATTAGATATACTGGATTTTGAAAGGGCCACAAAGATTACAGGCTCAAGGTTTACTCTCTTTAAGGGTCTAGGTGCAAGACTTGAGAGGGCTATTATTCAGTTTATGCTAGACCTACATACAGGAGAGCACAATTATGTAGAGATGTCGCCACCCTTCATGGTTAACAGGGACAGCATGATAGGTACTGGCCAGCTACCAAAATTTGAAGAGGATATGTTCCACTTACCAAGCAAAGATTTTTTCTTGGTACCAACAGCAGAAGTACCTCTAACTAACCTACTAAGGGATGAAATAATAAATGAGAAGGATTTACCAATATATTATACAGCCTATACACCTTGCTTTAGACAGGAAGCAGGAGCTGCTGGTAGAGATACTAGAGGACTTATAAGGAACCATCAATTTGATAAAGTAGAATTAGTTAAATTCTCAAAGCCAGAAAACTCCTATGAAGAATTAGAAAGCCTGACTTTGAACGCAGAGGAAGTTTTAAAGAGACTAGGCCTAGCCTATAGAGTAGTTATGCTATGCAGTGGAGACTTAGGTTTTTCCTCAGCTATGACTTATGACATAGAGGTATGGATGCCTTCTTATAACAGATATGTAGAGATCTCCAGCTGTAGTAACTTTGAAGACTTCCAAGCTAGACGTGCAAATTTAAGATATAGAAGGGAAGATAACGGTAAGGTAGAATACCTTCATACCTTAAACGGATCAGGTCTTGCAGTAGGTAGAACCCTTGCAGCAATCCTAGAAAACTATCAGCAAGAAGACGGTTCAGTAATTGTTCCTGAGGCCTTAAGACCATATATGGGAAATATAGAAGTAATTAAATAATATTTATGGAAACCATCCAAAAAATTGGATGGTTTTTTTATTAGAATAGAAAAGTGCTACTTTATAATTTAAAACTAAGTACTTTCCCTCCATGAGTTTCAAATAGTAAGGATAGAAGATTTTTTATTAAAAAATATACATATTTTTGCTATTGCATTAAATGAATGAAGTGGTTATAATAAAACCAATATGGTAAAAATTTTGAAAATTGAAGGAGGTCGCTATGAAAAAAGTCATTTTAACAACTTTAGCACTTTTATTATTGATTACTATTTTAACAGGATGTGGCTCTGAGACTAAAGAAACCTATATTTCCATCGCCACAGGCGGACCAGCAGGAACATATTATCCTTTAGGTGGAGCATTAGCAAAAATTTTTAATGACAATATAGAAGGAGTCAATGCCAATGTCCAATCAACAGGAGCATCTGTTGAAAATGTAGGTTTAATAGCTAAGGGTGAAGCAGAAATAGCCTTTGTTCAAAACGATATAACCTATTATGCCATTACAGGAACAGAAAACTTTGAAGGCAAAGAAAAGGTGACAAATTTAAGGGGCATGGCCATGCTATATCCAGAAGTAGTACAAGTCATTGCTACTGAAGACTCTGGTATAAAATCCATAGAAGATTTAAGAGGCAAAAGAGTTGCCATAGGAGCCCCTGGTTCAGGAGTAGAAGCCAATGCTAGACAGGTATTAGGAGTCCATGGTATGACCTATGATGATTTAGGAAAGGCAGACTACCTATCCTTCAATGAAGCAGCTGAGCAGTTGAAGAACAAGCAAATCGATGCAGCCTTCATAACAGCAGGTATTCCAACTTCCGCAGTAACAGAAGTGGCACAAACAACAAATATAGTAGTTGTACCAATTGAAAGTGGAAAGATAGAAGGGTTAAACAAGGATTATCCTTTCTATACTGAAGTAGTTATACCAGCCAATACCTATGGAGGACAAAGTTCAGATATAACTACAGCAGCTGTTATGGCCATGCTTGTAGTACCAGAAAACTTAGATGAAGATTTGGTTTACAACCTAACTAAGCAAATGTTTGAGAACAGGCAAGTTATAATAGATACCCATAGTAGGGGAAATGATATTACCCTAGAAACTGCCTTAAAGGGTATGCCTATAGAATTACATCCTGGAGCTAAAAAATACTATGATGAAATGGGTGTTAAATAAAATATCTTATAGAAAGGAAGGTATTGAAAGCTTTTTCAATACCTTCCCACAATATTATTTTATTTTTTTGTTGCTAATTATCTTTTTATTAGTATTTTTCTTACCAGTAAAAGTATTATTAGCCACTGACTATAAAACAGATAAATATATTAAATCCTGGAGGATAAAAGAAGATAGGTTTTCTATTATCTATACCCACTCAGTGGAGCTTACTGAAGTTATAGAAACTTATGCTATAGAAGGAGATAAGATAATTTTAGAGGAATCATACTTTAAATCCTATGGTGCAGGTTTGCCTGCCACAACTCCATATAGCTTTGAAATCACCCATAGGGGATTTAGGATATACGATATTAATCAAGTTATGACCAACCTCATCTACCGGACAGGTGAGAGGGCTAATCATAGGTTAATTTTAGGAAATAATGAATATAGGTTTTTAGATTTTTCAAAACCAAGATCAGGAATAAAATTCAGTATAAAAAAACTTCCATTAGGGATTTATATAGTAAAGGAGTGCATAAAATGAAGGACAAAAAACTAATGACAGAATCAGACCTAGCATTGGATGTTGACAAGTTTATGGAGGAATTCGATGCGGAGGCTTCAAAAGTCAGAAAACTTACTGGGCTTTTAGGCAAGATAACTGCAATTGTAGCTATTATAATGTCTATATTTCATCTTTATACAGCAGGATTTGGAACTTTATTATCAGTAAAGCAAAGATCCCTTCATATTATCTTTGCTTTTTCCTTAGGATTCTTATTATTTCCTGCTAGGAAAAGGTCTAGGAGAGATAAGGCTTCCATATTAGATATAATATTTGTACTTTTAGTGGTTATAGTATTTGGGTACCTGTTTATCTTTGTAAATGAAATTGCCAACAAGGGTGGAGATGTAAATACATTAGATTTAATTTTTGGCAGCCTTGCCATACTAATTACCTTAGAGATAACTAGAAGAGCAGTAGGGCCAGAGCTTCCCATAGTAGCCATTATTTTTCTTTTATATGCAAAGTTTGGACCTTATTTACCTGGGATTTTAGGTCATAGGGGGTATTCCTTTGAAAGGATTATATCCCATATGTATCTAACCTTAGAGGGTATACTAGGTATTCCCATAGGAGTATCAGCAACCTATGTATTCATGTTTATATTGTTTGGGTCCTTCTTAGATAAGACAGGAGTAGGGAAATTTTTCATAGATCTGGCCTATTCCTTAACAGGCCATTCAAAAAGTGGGCCAGCTATGACGGCTGTTGTTGCTTCTGGCTTAATGGGTTCCATATCAGGTAGTTCTGTGGCAAATACAGTTACTACAGGAGCTTTTACAATACCCTTGATGAAAAAAACAGGATATAAGCCCTATTTTGCAGGGGCAGTTGAAGCTGCAGCCTCCACAGGAGGCCAGATCATGCCACCTGTAATGGGGGCAGCGGCCTTTATAATGGCAGACTTTACTGGTATAAGCTACCTATATATTATTGCAGCTGCAGCAATACCAGCCATCCTCTATTATTTTGCTGTAGGTACAATGGTACATCTAGAAGCATCTAAACTAGGACTAAAGGGTTTACCTAAGGAAGAGTTACCTAAGCTAGGAAAAATACTTAAATCAGATGGATATCTACTTATTCCACTGGTCTGCATTATATTTTTCTTAGTTAAGGGTTACACAGCTACCTTAGCTGCCTTTTACTCCATCATAATCAGCGTTTTAATAGCTATAGTAGCTAATTTTGTTAAGAAGGATAAATCCTTTGGTATAAAAGAATTCTTAGAAGCTTTAGAACTTGGCGCCAAGGGGTCTATTGGTGTGGCCTGTGCCTGCGCCTGTGCTGGAATGGTAGTTGGAGTAGTTACCTTGACAGGCTTAGGCCTTAAAGTTGCAGAGCTTATAGTTACCTTAGCCCAAGGCAAGCTATTACTAACCCTATTCTTTACAATGATAGCCTCTATAATCCTTGGTATGGGCTTACCTACAACAGCCAAGTATATAGTTTTAGCTACAATGGCAGTACCTGCCCTTATAAAACTAGAAGTAAATCTAATGGCTGCCCATTTATTTATACTTTATTTTGGAGTAATAGCAGATATTACGCCACCTGTTGCCCTAGCAGCCTATGCAGGAGCAGGTATAGCTGGAGCCAACTCAATGCAAACTGGTTTCCAAGCAGTAAAGCTAGCCTTAGCAGCCTTCATAGTTCCATATATATTTGCAATAGACCCATCTTTAATTTTAGTTAAGGAAGTAACCGATACAGTGGTGACCTTTATACCTTTAGTAAACGCAATACCAGTAATCATATCAGCTATTTTAGGTATATTATGTTTAGCCAGTGCAGTGGAGGGCTACCTAGTAGATAATTGTAAAGTTTATGAAAGAATATTATTAGGTCTAGGGGCTTTACTACTTTTAAAACCAGGCCTATTGACAGATGCCTTTGGACTAGTGGTTTTAGTAGGTATATATTTAATACAAAAGAGGAGAAGAAATAATTTGGGTTTAGTGGGATAAATATTTTTTCACTTCTAGGTAAATATTAATAACTAGAATTATATACTTAGGAGTGATATGGTGAGGAGAAAAAGGAATCTGGTTCTAGTCTTAATATTGTTTTTAGCACTATCCCTAGTAGGATGTGAAAAAAGGCAAGAAGTACAAATCCCTAGCAATGAAGAAATAAGCGAAGTAAACCTACTAAATGAAAGTAAATTAAATCTTGATAAAGTAAATGAATATACAATAGAAGTAGAACTAAATCCATTAGATATGACTTATAAGGGAAAACAAAAAGTATCCTATATAAATAAAACAGGAAAGGATTTAAAAGAAATCTATTTCCATCTATATCCCAATGCTTTTAGTAGCCTAGAGGATGCTCCAATCCTATTTAAAATTGGGGAAACCATGGATAAAAGAACCTATAGTCCAGGCTATATTAATATAGAAAAGGTTAGTATAGGCCATAAAGAACAAGAATGGAGTATAGAAGGAGATCAGGACACAATACTTGGTATTCACTTAGATGAAACTTTGAAGAAAAATGGGGAGGTTGAAATCTATCTTGAATACACAGTGAAGGTCCCCAGTACTAAGGATAGGTTTGGCTACCATAATTATGGGATAAACTTAGGCAACTGGTATCCCATCTTAGCAGTTTACGATGAAAAGGGCTGGAACCTAGACCCATATTATAAACTTGGTGACCCCTTTTATAGTGAAGTATCTAATTATAAAGTCTCCATCACTGCTCCCAAGGACTACTTAGTAGCTGCCAGTGGAACAATCATTTCAGAAACTGATAAGGATGGAAAAATAACCTATAATATAGAAGGAAACTTAATAAGGGATTTTGCTTGGGCAGCCAGTAAGTTTTTTACCCTTAAGGAAAGAAATGTAGATGGGATTAAGCTTAAGGTTTATTCTATAGATGATAATGAAAGTTTAATAGATGAAGCTTTAACCATGGGAGAAAATTCCCTTAAGGTTTTCAATAGGGTCTTTGGCAAATATCCTTATGAAGAGTATACCATAGTAATTACCCAGTTTCCCTCTGGTATGGAATATCCCACCATAGTATTTATATCTAACGACTATTTTAATAAACCCCTATTAAATACATTGGAAAAAGTAATAGTCCATGAAACAGCCCACCAATGGTGGTATGGACTAGTGGGCAATGACCAAATAGATGAAGCTTGGTTAGATGAAAGCTTAGCCACCTATTCTGAAGTCATATATACTAGTGAAATTTATGGTAAGGATGCAGGGGAAGACTATCTTAATGAAAATATAAAACTAGGATATGAGTATATGGTTGAATATCTTGGTGGTGATGAAGTAGTCAACAAACCCCTATCAGAATTCAATGGTTGGGACGATTATTCACTATTAGTCTATATAAGAGGTGCCATGTTTATTGATAAGATCAAAGAAGACTATGGAGAAGAAACCCTATATGAGATTTTAAGAACCTATTATAATAAATATAAATATCAAATAGCCAGTACTAAAGACTTTATAAAAGTATGTGAGGATATAACTAAGGATTCCTTTGAAGCCTTAGTAAATGAGTATCTATATGGAAATAAATAAAAGCAGGAAAGCCTGCTTTTATTTATCTCCTATTTCCAAAACCGTTTCCAAATAGAATTACTAATAGTAAGAAGAAGAATAGTAAACTGGAGTCGTCATCTCCGAACCAACCTCTGCCTTTTCCCTCTACCATTTTTTTGCTCCTCCTTGTATAATTAATTTATACTCCTAATATATTTATTAGGAATATCTAATACATTATATAGATATAGAGATAAATTTGTTACAACTTAAGGGGGAATATCATGAGAAGAAATCTATTAGTATTGCTTGTAATTATTATCATCTTAACTAATCCTATACTATCCTATGGGAAAGAGGTTTTAGAGAATAACAAGTCTATTCCTTTAACCGACTTAAAAAATGTTTTCAGATCTTACATATTAGCCGATTATGAGACAGGTGAGATACTGGAAGAACACAATATAGAAGAAGTAGTTGAAATAGCCAGTATTTCAAAGCTTATGTCTTTTTTAGTAGTTATGGATAAAATTGAAGAAGGTAAAATCTCCTTAGACGATGTCATAAAAATCGATAGGGATACTGCAAGGGTAAATGGGTCTAGCTTTAACTTAAAGGTAGGAGAGGAATTTACTGTAAGAGAGCTTCTAGAGGCAGCCATAGTAGTATCTGGAAATGATGCAACCTATGCCCTAGCTAAGCATGTGGCAGGTACAGAGGCTGAGTTTGTTAAGTTAATGAATCAAAAGGCCAAGGAAATAGGCCTAAATAATGCAGTGTTTTATAATTGTACTGGGCTGCCAGTTGAAGGAAAAGATGTACAAAACAAAATGACAACAAAGGAGATCTTAAAGCTTTCCCAATACGTAATTAAAAACTATCCCATTATATTGGACATATCTAAAATTAAGGCCATAGAAATAAAGGAAAGAAATTTTTTCAAACCAAATACTAACCCTCTTTTATTTGAAATAGAAGAAGTAGATGGGCTAAAAACTGGATTTACAAACAAAGCTGGATATTCCTATGTATCTACTTTTAACAAAAAAGGTAAAGCAGGTGAGACAAAAGACTTAAGACTTATAGCCATAGTTATGGGAGCAAAGGATTTAAAAGTAAGAAATCAAATGGCTAAGGTATTGGTAGAATATGGACTAGATAATTTTTCTAATAGGATAATCTTAGACAAAGACGCCCCTATAACAACCTTGGAAATTCCAAAGGGGGATATAAGTGAAGTTGATATCTTTCCAGAAGAGGGGTTTTCCAAATTAGTAAGTAAGGATAGTAAAATTACATTGACTTTAAATATAGATGAAATAAACTTACCCATAGAGAAGAACTCTAAAGTAGGCAGGGTCTATGTAAGGGAAAATGATGAAATCATATTTGAAACAGATGTATTGATAAAAGAAGATGTAAACACTGCTAAGTGGTATGTTCTACTATGGAGATTCATAAAAGAACTTTTTGTCATAGAAGAAAGCGGAGCAATAGGACAGGAAAATACCCTGTCCTATTATTCATATGGGGACAATGGTGAGGTAAGTTTGGAAACGGAAATATTTATAAAAAAAGATATAGCTTATCCTAGATGGTATCCCTTACTTTGGGAGCTTATTGAGACCATATTTGGTTATTAGATTTTGTGGTAATTTTTGTTATAATGAATGGGAAAGGCTTATTCTAAGCCTTATTAAGGGATTTGACCTTTATGAGTTTCAATTATAGTTTTTCATAGGGTGGTGGCCATGTTAGATACTATAAACATAGCTATTTGTGAAGATAATAAAATACAGGTAGAGCTACTTGAAAAGCAGGTAAAGAAATGGGCTTCAAAAAATAATATTATAGTTAATATTGAGGTCTTTTATAGCGGAGAAGCCTTTGAGTTTACATGGTCTATGGACAAAAAGTATGATATCCTATTGTTAGATATTGAAATGAAAGAGTTAAATGGGGTTGAGCTGGCCAAAAGGATTCGAGAAGAAGATGATTTGCTAAATATAATCTTCGTCACAGCCATCCCTGACTATATAGGAGAAGGTTATAATGTATCTGCCATTAACTATTTATTAAAGCCTGTAGAAGAAGAAAAGCTATTTGAATGCCTAGATAGGTCTCTAAAGAAAATTCCCAAGGAAGAAAAGACCATCTTAATTGATGTGGATGGACAAATTATTCGTATAAAGCAAGAGGACATATTTTACATAGAAGCCTTTTCCCATAATATAGAGATAAACACCAAGGATGAAAAGTTTACTACCAGAAAAAACATAGGTACTATGGAAAAGGAATTAGGAGAGAACTCCTTTATTAGGTGCCATAGGTCCTATATAGTAAGCTTAAAACATGTAAAAAGAATTGGAAGGACCGAAATTGAATTGGACGATGGAAGGACAATACCAGTAAGCAGAAGGCAGTATTCCAATGTAAATATGGCCTTTATTAAATATTATAAGGGTGAAGCAAATGAATAAACTATTCTTGGTTATTGGGATAATCTTACTAGGAAGTCTTTTCTTTTACATAATTAGATACATATTAAATAAGCTTATAGACAAGAGGATTTCCAACTATCAAAACGACCTTATATCTAAGCATTATAATGAAGTAGAAAACATCTACAAGCAGATGCGGGGTTGGAGACATGATTATCATAACCATATACAGCTAATGAAGGCTTATTTAAAATTGGGGAAATATGAGGATATGGACAAGTACTTAACTGAATTGGATAAGGATTTGACCAGCATAGATACTGTTTTAAAGACGGGGAATTTGATGGTTGATGCCATACTAAACAGTAAACTGTCCATGGCAATTAGCCAAGGGATAAAGATAAATGCCAAGGCAAGAGTACCTAAGAATATTAAAGTATCTGACTTGGATTTATGTATAATTATTGGCAACTTATTAGACAATGCCATGGAAGGGGCCATGAAGCTTGAAAATCCTGAAGATAGGTTTATTAGGGTATATATTAGGGAAATGAAGGGCCAGATCTATATTTCAGTTACCAATTCCTTTGGTGGACAAGTTAAGAAGAACAATAAAGAATACATAACAACAAAACTAGGTATAAACCATGGCTTTGGACTAAAGAGAATCGATAGTATAGTCAATAAATATGGTGGTTTTGTAAACAGGCAGAATGAAGAAGGAGTCTTTGCAACGGAGATAATTCTACCTATATAGTACCATTGGTGTTATAAAATTTACCATTGGTGCTATTTTTATACCAAAAAACCATAACTATACTATGATGTAATTGGGGTGATAAAAATGGTTGAAATAGGTGGTCATAAGGATAAGCCAAAATACGGTTTATTGGAAAATGTTTTTTATCTAATAAAAAATATGTGGATGTGGGATAAGGGCTTGTTTTTCTTCTACCTCTTACAGGCACCCTTGTTGGTTTTGGGACCCTTACTAGGTATCTATATGCCTAAGGTGTTGCTTGATTCCATAACAGAAGGTGTTGGTGTAGATAGGCTATTAATAAATATTGGCATACCAATACTAGGCATAATTATTATAGAGACTATACTGAGGGCATCTTATTTTAAAACCTTAAGCGGTAGAATGAAGTACAGGTTCAAGTATATTATTGAACAAGTAAAAAAAGTTGTGGATACAGACTTTGAAAATATAGACGGGCCTCAAGGACAAAATAGGCTTATGAAAGCCCTTATGGCAACTCAGAGTAACAGTTCAGGCACAGAAGCCATAACTTTTGTAGAATTAATCTCCAATGGCTTGGGATTAGTCCTATATGGGAGTATTATATTTACTATTCATCCACTTCTAATAGCCTTTATAATCCTAGCTTCTATAATCAACTATTTTTTAGGGACCTATGTAAATAGGTTTGAACATAGAAATAAGGATAATCTAGCTCCAATAGAGAAGAAACTTAAGTATATCAGGACTAAAGCAGGTGATTTTAAAGCAGCTAAGGATTTGAGATTATATAATATGTCAACCTGGTTTAAGGATATGTACGGTATCTTTTTACAGAAAAGAATAGGATTTCAAAAGCAGAACATATATAGAAAGTATTTTGCCAACAGTATAGATGGCATACTGGCATTTTTGAGAGATGGAATAGCCTACGGAATATTAATATATTCTGTTCTATATAAAGATATGAGTATAGGAAATTTCATACTCTATTTTGGAGTAGTAAGCGGTTTTTCAACCTGGCTATCAGGCATAGTAGTTAATTTAAATGAATTAAACAGGATACACTTAGAAACTTGTGATCTTAGGGACTTTTTAGAAATGGAAGACAAGATGAATAGGGGGGTAGGAGTAGACCTTCCTAAGGAATGGGAGTTGCCCTGCGATATAGAATTAAGAAATGTATATTATAAATATCCTGGTGCAGAGGATTATACTATCAAAAATATTAACCTTCATATAAAGAAGGGAGAAAAACTTGCCCTAGTAGGAGTTAATGGGGCGGGGAAGACTACTTTAGTAAAATTGATATGTGGTTTATACACTCCTACTAAGGGAGAAATCTATATTAATGGGAAGAAATCAAGCAAATATAATAGGGATGAGTACTTTACCTTGTTTTCAGTAGTATTTCAAGACACATATCTACTACCCATGTCCATAGAAAGAAATATTGCCTGCCAATTAGAAGATGACATTGACCAGGCTAGAATGGATAGGGTAATAGAACTATCAGGCCTTAAGGATAAGATAGAAGCCTTGCCTAAGGGTAGAAAGGCCTTGTTATTAAAGTCTATATATGATGAGGCCATAGATTTATCAGGGGGAGAGATGCAGAAACTAATGTTGGCACGGGCTTTATACAAGGATTCTCCTATAATAATCTTAGATGAACCTACTGCTGCCCTAGATCCAATTGCTGAAAATGAAATATATCAAAAGTATAATGAGCTGACACAAGGCAAGACCTCCATATTCATATCCCATAGGTTATCATCAACTAGGTTTTGCGATAGGATAGTATTTATAGAAGACGGCAGGATTGTAGAAGAAGGAGACCATAATAGCTTAATGGAAAAGGGTGGTAAATACAAAGAAATGTTTGATATGCAGTCCCATTATTACAAGGATGAGATAGGAGGTAGGGACCATGAAGAAGAGTAATATAAAGAAGGAAATAAGGCTTATAAAGCTAGGTTTAATAGAAATCCATAAGCTCCAGCCCTGGGTAATCCCAGTTACTATAATACACTCTTTCCTTCAATCCATATCTCCATTTATAAATATTTACATGTCCTCGATGATCGTAGACCAACTAGTAAGCGCTAGGAATGTAGATAGGCTCATAATACTTGTGGGGATTACAATATCCCTCAACCTAGTAGTTCATCTGTTATTGAAAGGCCTAGGCCATTTATTAGCATTGCTAAGAAGCATAATGGGTCAAAATCAGGATATGAGATTAAATGAAAAAATAATAAGTATGGATTATCAGCATGTGGAAAATTCAGAAGTCCATGTCCTTCGAACTAAGATACAAGAGGCAGAGAATATGAATGGCGGCGGCATATATGCTCTTCTCAGTTATTTTAGCATACTAATAGAAGGTTTGGTTATAGTTGGCACAAGTATAGTACTCATTAAGGAAATGTTCTATGCTGGCTCGGCTATAGATAGTAGTGTCAGCCTAATAAATTCACCAATATTCAATATCATATTTATTTCTTTGCTGGCCATAGGCACCATATACAACTTAAAGCTAAAGCAAGACTCAGAGAGGAAGTTTTTCAGCTCTTTTAATCAGGTCATGGTATATAATAGGATAGGCATGTTTTATGCTGAACAGATCATGGACTACAATAGTGGCAAGGAAATAAGGCTATATAATCAGAAAGACTTATATATTAATGGAATGACTGATATGGTAAATAGATTTAATAAAGTTTTTGAAGAAATAGTGGCTGAAAATATTAAATATGGAGCTGGTAATGGATTTATTTCATCCCTCTTATCCAGTTTAGTCTATGTATTTGTAGGCCTAAAGGCAATTTTAGGCTATATAAGTGTAGGAAATGTAGTTAAATATACTGGCAGTATTAATCAATTTAAGAGGGGCAGTAGTACCCTCCTTACAGCCATAATAGGTCTTAAAACCAACAACCAATATGTACAACTATATCTAGACTTCCTAAATATAGAAGGGGAAAAATACAAGGGTACTCTTCCAGTAGAAAAGCGGGATGATGATGAATACGAAATAGAGTTTAGAAATGTATCCTTTAAATATCCTGGAACAGAGGAATACGTCTTAAAGAACATATCACTGAAACTAAATATAGGAGAAAGGCTGGCCATAGTAGGTATGAACGGTTCAGGCAAGACTACCTTTATAAAATTATTGTGTAGGCTTTATGACCCAGATGAAGGTGAAATCCTCTTAAATGGCATAGATATAAAGAAATATGATTATGATGAGTATTTAAACCTATTCTCCATAGTATTCCAAGACTTTAAACTATTTTCCTTTTCTTTAGGTCAAAACGTGGCAGCATCAGTGGAATACGATGAGAAGGAAGTTGAGGATATCTTGATTAAGGCTGGTTTAAAGGAAAGGCTATCGACTATGCCAAAGGGTGTTCATACCCCATTATACAAGGATTTTGATGAAGATGGGGTGGAAATCTCCGGTGGAGAAGCTCAAAAAATTGCTCTAGCAAGGGCCTTATATAGGGATGCACCAATTATTATCCTAGATGAGCCTACTGCAGCCTTAGACCCAATAGCTGAATTTGAAATATACTCTAAGTTTAATGAAATAGTAGGTACTAAAACTGCCTTCTATATAAGCCATAGGCTATCTTCCTGTAGGTTCTGCGATGAAATAGCAGTATTCCATGAGGGAAGAATAGTTCAAAAAGGTAGCCATGAAGAGCTCCTGCAGGATGTAAATGGCAAATACTATGAACTATGGCATTCACAAGCCCAATACTACAATGAAGAAGCAGTTTAAATTGGGGTAGGAAGACTTCCTGTCCCTCTTATTGTTTTATAATATAAGTTACACATGATTTTTTTATTCATTATTAAAATTTGATAACACTAATTAGTTTTTATAACTGTAAAATTGCCAAATACTGATATAATATAATTAAAAGATTCTGACGTACTTGTAGATTAATGTTCAACTATTAATTAAAGATATAACAGTTTGATACTGTTATATTTTTTTTACTTGACATATATCGATACCTGATATATTATAAGAATACAAATATATCGGAATTCGATATAACACTAGTCGATATAGAAAGAGGAGGAAAATATGGATATTAAAATAATAAAACCCTTAACACAGCCTATGTTTTACATATTACTGAGCTTAATGGAAAAGAGACATGGATATGAAATAATGCAGTATATTGATTGGCTTACAGAAGGACGGGTTAAGGTTGGACCTGGAACCTTATATTCACTTTTATCAAGATTTGAGGATGATGGTTATATTCAAATGGTTTCTAATGAAGATAACAAAAAAACTTACCTTATTAGCAGTTTGGGTAAACTTGTGCTAGATGCGGAAATAGAGAGATTAAAACTCTTATTAAATGATGCAAGCAAGGTAAAGGGAGGTAGTGAAGATGAATTTCAGAATAGAGAATAACTTTTTAGATATTACCAATTATCCATCAATAGAAAGACATTTGGAAAAAATGGCAAGTAAGGGATGGTTAATTAATAAAATCATACAAGGAAATATATTTATTTATAAAAAGATTATCCCCCAAAGATTAGAATTTTCAATAACTCCTTATGAAATTGAAACATTATTTACTAAAAAAAGTAGGGAAGAGTTAGAAGAGTTCAATAGTGTATGTGAATCTGTGGGCTGGAACTATGCAACAAAATCATA
>JAAYFT010000095.1 GCA_012728125.1 Tissierellia bacterium
ACCCTACTAGCATTAGAATTCTAACATATAGATATTCATCTTACAATGAAAGATAGATATTTTCTATGCTAAAGTGCTAAGTATTAATTTTATCTATAACAGAGGTCCCTGCCAGCAGTTATTATATTACCCAATAAACTTCATACAAATATGTTTTTTTGCTTATATATCTTTGATATGTTCCTATTATTAGATGTATCCATTTTAATCCTCCTCTAAAGATATCTTTTGTAAAATCCTTCTTTTTAATTATAGGTTTATTCTTTGAATAAATAGTATCAGAGGAAGCTAAATTTAGCAATAAAAAAGACCTACAGAAAACTCTGTAAGTCTTTAGCTACAATGCACCTTCAGGGACTCGAACCCTGGGCCCACTGATTAAGAGTCAGTTGCTCTACCAACTGAGCTAAAGGTGCTTGTTATCAACATTATTATTATACTCCTATTTTATTATTTTGTCCATACTTTTTTTATAATTTTTTTGAACTTTTTAGCCATATAAGCATAAAATGCTTATATGGCTAAAATTCTTCATAATTTCTTTTGAAGAAAAATATAGTTAATGTGCCAGGACCAGAATGAGCCCCTATGGCTGCTCCTACCATATTCATTAAGAAGGATTCACAGCCAAATTCTTTTTGGATCATTTCTTTTAACTTCATGGCCCCATCTAAGTCATCTCCATGGGTAATACAAATAAGCTGATCTTTCAAATTTGCTTCTTTTGCTTTTTCTCCCATAAAATTTAACATGGTTTTATAGACTTTGTTTTTTCCTCTGACTTTTTCAAGGGGTACAAGTTTTCCATCTATTACAGTTAAAACTGGCTTGATATTTAATAGGCCACCTAGGAAGGCTTGGGTTCTAGTTACCCTTCCACCCCTAAAAAGATATTCAATATCATCTACTGTGAATATATGTTCAATGTTTTCTATATAGAATTTAGCTGCCTTTAAAATCTCTTCTTTAGTTCTACCTTCCTTAGCCATTTTTGCAATATGATAAACTATTAGTCCAAAACCGCCAGAGGCTGCCTTCGTATCTAAGATTTCTAAATCAAAATCTGGATATTGGTCTAGTATAGACTCTTTAGCTAATAAAGAAGTTTGATAAGTACCTGATAGTCCTGAGGAAAAAGCCAAATATATTACACTATCTCCATTTTTGGCATATTCTAAAAACTTATCCGTAAAAGCATTAAGTGGAATCTGGGCTGTTTTGAAAATATCCCCTTTTCTCATTCCATCGTATACTTCCTTTGGTTGTATAGTGACTCCATCTAAATATTCTTTATCGTCTTTAATCACTATGATAGGCAAAATATCTATATCATACTCCTCAATAATTTCCTTTGGCAAATCACAACCACTATCGCTTAATATTTTAATAGCCATTTCCAATACCTCCTTTTTCTTTTTAATATTATACACCATTTTAAAAATAAATTAACATTATTTAGAAAATATTGGTATATATTTTTAATTTTTCAAATAAATTATAATACCAATATTTTAAGGAGTTGAAGGTCTATGAAATTATTCTTTATTAAAAGGAAAACTTTGTATTGGATAATTGCTATTGTACTTGCTATTATAGTAATACTTATTGGTCTGCCTATATTTTTCAAATAGTAGATGGACAAAATTTTCACAAAAAAATAGCAGATAGATCTGCTATTTTTTATCCTGCTTTTATAGATATATATTGACTTATTAAAACATCTAACTCTTGGCTAAATCTTAGAATATGTTCTTTATCTTTTCCTTCTAAAACGATTTTGTTTAATTCTTCTTGTTTTTGTCTAATCTCCTCCTTTAGCTGTCCTAAAGTGATTTGATTATTCCCGTTATTGTTCATCTCCATTCCTCTTACCTCGCTTTTGTTATGTCCTCATTAGTAACCAACATCCCCTGACAGTTAATATAATACCCCTTTAGCCTATAAAACAAACTTCTTTATCTTTATTTTATTGTTTTTATTCATAAATGAAATTATAACATTTTTCAGCAAAAAATTGTAGGAAAAATTTAAAAAACTTTCGACAGTATTCTGCTTTTTTCATCCTAAAATGTTGTATAATATTCTTAAAACAGTTGTGGAGGGATACAAATGGAGAAATTAGTAAATAGGTTTTTAAATTATGTAAAATACGATACTACTTCCGATGAAAGTTCCACTAGTGTACCAAGTACTAATAGCCAATTGGAATTTGCAAAAATCCTATATGAAGAACTGAAGGAAATTGGATTATCAGATGTAAGTATAGATGAAAATGGATATGTAATGGCAACTTTACCTTCTAATATTGAAAAGGACGTACCTACTATTGGGTTTATAGCGCATATGGATACTAGTCCTGACATGTCAGGCAAGAATGTAAAGCCTAAGATCATAAGGGACTATGATGGTAAGGATATAGTGTTAAATGAAGAAAAAAACATTGTAATGAAAGTAAGTGATTTCCCAGATTTGAAGGATTATATAGGAAAAGACTTAATCACTACCGATGGCACTACTTTACTTGGAGCAGATAATAAGGCTGGGATAGCTGAAATAATTACTGCTGTAGAATACCTTATTAATAATCCCCATATACCCCATGGTACTGTAAAATTAGGCTTTACACCTGATGAAGAAATCGGTAGGGGGGCTGACCATTTCGATGTAGAAAAGTTTGGAGCAGACTTTGCTTACACTGTCGATGGTGGACCAGTTGGTGAGTTAGAATATGAAAACTTCAATGCTGCTACTGCAAAGATTAGGATCCAAGGCAGAAATGTTCACCCAGGTACTGCAAAAAACAAGATGATAAATTCCATCCTAGTAGCTGGAGAGTTAAATGACCTACTACCAGTAAATGAAAGACCTGAATATACGGAGAACTATGAAGGCTTTTATCATATAGTAAGTTTTAATGGTAGTGTGGAAAAAACTGAAATGGTATATATAATTAGGGACCACTCCATAGAAAAATTCCTAGCTAAAAAGGCTACCTTAGAAAAAGCAGTAGACTTTATTAACCATAAGTATGGTGAAATTGTGAGCCTTGAGATTACAGATTCCTATTATAATATGAAGGAAAAAATTGAACCTGTTATGTATATTATAGACCTTGCTAAGAAAGCTATGGAAAGTTTAGATATAAAACCTTTAATTAAGCCCATTAGGGGTGGAACCGATGGGGCAAGGCTTTCATACATGGGACTTCCCTGTCCAAATATATTTACAGGAGGACATAATTTCCATGGTAAGTTTGAATATATCCCAATATTCGCCATGGAAAAGGCCGTTGAAACCATTTTAAAAATAATTGAATTAGCCCAAGAGATCTAAAAAAATTATCAGTAGATTTTTCTACTGATAATTTTTTATCTCCATTCATCTTTATGACTTAATATATACTTGTTCATCTCACCTATATAAGCCCTATTTATTTCTGATATTATTCTATTGTTTACGGAATCCAATTTAATATTATCAATTGATGAAATAGGAAGAACGTTTACTGAAGTTCCTGACATAAAGGCTCCATCTAATTTATCTAAATCGTCTACATGGATACTCTCTTCTACTATCTTTATATTTAGTTTGTCACATACATTGAAGATGTATTTTCTTGTAATTCCTATTAGTACTTCTGAAGCCTTTGCTGTGTATACCTTATCTCCTTTTACAAAAAACATATTAGACCGACTACCCTCAGGTATATAGCCTGATTTATTCACCAATAATGCTTCAAAGGCCTCTTTCTCCTTTAAAGCCTTAGCTACATCTTCTTTAAAGGAGGTAACCAAAACCTTTGCATTGGGGTTGTCCCTTTCATAATAAAATAGGGTAGTATGTATTCCCTTTATATAATACTCCTTAGATGGATAAAAGCTTTCAATATTATAGACTAAAAACACCTTGCCCATATGGTCTACATCTGCAGCCAATAATTTTACATTTAACCTATCTACCTTGTTTTTCAATATTAAAGTCCTTATATCCTCCCGAATTTCCTTCTCTTCCCTTGGTATTTGAAAATCTATTAAGTTAGCAGAATCATACATCCTATTTAAATGGTCCTGGAAAAATAGAGGAACACCATCTATTATCCTAATAACTTCATAAATAGGTGGTTTCTCTATCATTTGAAAAATATTGGTTTCTTCTGTTTTTTGGACCTGTCCATTGACAAGCATGTAATCCAATATGGCTTCTTTTTTCATTTTGCTTCCCCCTTATTTCTCTAACTCCTTTATGTTGTCTATGATAACATCTCTCTTGATCCTAATAAGCTTCAAGCTACCTTCTTTCATGGCCTTTTCCATATCTTGGATGGCCATATTTACTTTTTCTACTACCTTTATTTTATCCTTGTCTTCACCAATCTTCAACTTTAGATTATTTATACTGTTGTCCAACTGTTTTAAGATATTACTTCCTTGTAATATCCTATCTTCAATAAATCTCAAATAGGCAAGGTATACTCCATGTTTGATTTTATTTGTTTCGCCGCCTAAATCATCCTTATATGAATCAAACATGGGGCTAATATTTAACAAACTTTGACTTCCATATTCATAGACCTTCATTACATCCTTATCCTCTATGGATTTTGTTAAATTGTTTAAGCTATTTCTAAATTCATCAGCTTTTTCAAGGCTTAAACTGCCTTTCTTATCCTCTGTCTCGAAAGAATTCCAACCCTTGTGTACACTTTCAATTTTCTTAGACATGGACTGCCAACCTTGTATGATTTTTTCCTGTCTTTTTTCTTCTTCCTCTTTATTTTTTTCTTCTAGGCTTTTAGGTTTATTCTCTTCCTTGTTATTGCCTTCTTGTTCTTGACTTTCACCACCTTGACCCTTACTTTCTCCTGAATTACCTTGTGGATTATTCTGTCCCCCTCCTTGACCTGCTTCTTTACCTTCTTGTCTTAAACTTTTTTCATCTAAATAAGTTCCATCTATTAGTTTTTCAACCTCTTCAGCTGTAGTCAATATTTCTTGTATATCTCTGCCTATATTAATAAGGGTTGGGGGAGCCTTTTCCTTTTTTTCAAATTTTACTTCTTGATTCTTTCTCTCTCTACAACCAGTTAATACTAATAGAATTAAAACAAAAGCTATAGATAACTTAGTCTTTTTCAAATAAATCACCTCTAGATTATTATTTCCAGAGGCTGTTTATTTATTAAAGTATAGGAGATAAGAGTCTAGAAAAGGATTCCTTGATTCTTACTATTTTGCTTCTTTTACCATATTCCTCCAAGGTAATTTCTTTACAATTTTTTAAATCATCTAAAAACCTGTCTGTCAATTTTAAGTTTATAGTTTCATCATAAATAAAGGCATTTACTTCAAAATTTAGTTTAAAGCTCCTTATATCAAGATTTGCAGTACCTACAGATGATACAAAATCATCCATTAACACTACTTTTGAGTGAAGAAAGCCCTTTTCATAGGTATAGAATTTTACACCTGCTTCTAGGAGTTCTCCTATATAGCTCATGCTAGCCCAATATACAAAGGGATGGTCTGGTTTACAAGGCATCATAACCCTAACATCCAGTCCTGACAAGCCTGCAAGTCTTAGGGCATCGAATATACTATCATCTGGTATAAAGTATGGAGTTTCAATATAGATTTTTTCCTTTGCATTGGAAATCATTTTAAGATAGCCATTTTTTACACTGGCCCATTTGGAGTCTGGACCTGAGGATACTATTTGTATTCCACTGCTACCTGTCTCTTCTGATAGATAAGTTTGACACTTGGTTATTTCAGTTCCTGTGGCAAATCTCCAATCTAAATAAAACCTCCACTGTAATGAAGCAACGGCAGAACCCTTGATTTTAATATGGGTATCTCTCCAATAACCGAACTTTTTTGAAAGTCCTATATATTCATCTCCAACATTAAATCCACCTATGAAGCCTTCTTTTCCATCTATGATACAAATCTTTCTATGGTTTCTGTAGTTTATCCTAAGGCTTATAAAGGGTAGGATGGCTGGAAAGAATATGGCAACTTCTGCTCCACATTCCCTAAGTTTTTTTATATATTTCCTAGAAAACTTCCTGCCACCCATACCATCCACTAGTAGTTTTACTTCTACCCCTTCTTTGGCCTTTTCACATAATAAATTTATGATTCTTTTACCTAGGTTGTCGGATTTGAAAATATAGTACTGGAGGTAAATAAATTCTTTTGCCCCTTCTATACTCTTTATTAAGCTATAAAATTTATCAAACCCGTCGAAATATAGTTCTACATTGTTATCTTGGGTAAAAAAGGATTCAGCACTGATAAGGTTCATGGTAATTAAATCTTCATATTTTATATAATTGGGGTCTTTATAGATATATTCATCATTTTTCATCTGCTCTTCTTGAATTGCAGCTATATCCCTAAAGCAATAATCCTCTTCTTCCTTTATCTTAAAGATCTTTTTCTTGCTTAAATCTTGACCTATGAATAAATATAAAAAGAAGCCTATACCTGGCAAAAATGTCAATACCATAATCCATAGCCAAGTAGTAGTGGGATTTCTTCTTTCAAAAAATATAAGCAGGATGGCAAGTAATATATTTATCCACAATATATTTCTAACTAACCAACTGAATGAGGTTATGATAATCTCCATTTCATCCCCCTAGAAACTTAATTGTTTTTCTTAGACTTATACCTTTTACTGCTGTCTAAGATTTTCTTTCTAATTCTAAAGTTAAGAGGTGTGATTTCAATTAATTCATCATCTTCTATAAACTCTAAGGCTTCCTCCAAAGACATAAGTTTTGGTGGTGAAAGCTTTAAGGCTTCATCTGAACCTGCTGCCCTAATATTTGTTTGTTGTTTTTTTCTACATACATTTACTTCTACATCTAATCCCTTAGGATTTGAACCAATTACCATTCCAGTATAAACCTCTACACCAGGCCCTATAAAGAGTATACCCCTTTCTTGGGCGGCATGGAGACCATAGGTGGTAGCTACTCCTGTTTCAAAGGAAATAAGTGAACCTGATTTTCTTTTAGGAATTTCTCCCTTGAAAGGTGCATAACCATCAAATACTGAATTTAGTATGCCATTACCTTTAGTATCTGTCATAAACTCCTGCCTATATCCTATAAGGCCTCTGGCAGGTATGGAAAACTCAAGCCTTGCATAGCCACCATTTGATTCAGCCATGCTTATAAGTTCTCCCTTTCTCTGACCTAGTTTTTCTATAACTGCTCCTATATATTCACTTGGCAAATCTATGGTAACCTTTTCCATAGGTTCAAGTTTTCTGCCATTTTCTTCTTTAAAAATTACCTCAGGTTTGGAAACTTGAAACTCATATCCTTCTCTTCTCATATTTTCAATAAGGACAGATAAATGGAGTTCCCCCCTACCTGATACCTTAAAGGCATCAGTAGAGTCAGTTTCTTCTACCCTCAAGCTAACATCGGTTTGTAACTCCTTAAACAATCTGGTCCTAATTTGCCTACTGGTTAGATACTTTCCTTCTTTTCCTGCAAAGGGACTATCGTTTACAGAAAAAGTCATTGAGATAGTAGGCTCAGAGATTTTGACAAAGGGTAAGGGTTCAGGACTATCAATATCACAAATAGTATCTCCTATATTAATATTCTCAACTCCAGTAATGGCAATGATACTGCCTACTGTAGCGGATTCAACCTCTCTCCTATTTAAGCCTTCAAATTCATATAGGCGTGATATTTTTACTTTTTCATGTTTTTCACTATTTTCCATATTAACTATTATGGCTTCTTGGTTAGCGCTTATCTCTCCTCTTTCTACCTTGCCGATGCCTATTCTTCCAACATAATCGTTATAGTCAATGGTTGATATAAGAACTTGTAGAGGTCCTTCTGCATCTCCTTCAGGTGCTGGAATATTTTCAATTATGGCTTTGAAAAGGGGGTCCATATTTTCCCCTTCTTCATTGAAATCTAGGCTAGCTGTACCTTTTTTTGCTGAAGTGAAAATAAAGGGACAGTCTAGATGCTTTTCACTGGCCCCTAGATCTATGAATAGGTCCAATACCTCATCTATAACTTCATTGGCCCTTGCATCTGGCCTATCGATTTTATTGATACAGACTATTACTGGCAAATACAACTCAAAGGCTTTTTTCAGCACAAACTTTGTTTGAGGCATAGGTCCTTCAAAGGCATCTACTACTAGAATAACTCCGCTTGCCATTTTAAGGACTCGTTCTACTTCTCCGCCAAAATCGGCATGGCCTGGCGTGTCAATAACATTTATTTTAATATCATTATAGTAGAGGGCAGTGTTTTTTGCTAATATGGTAATGCCTCTTTCCCTTTCGATTTCATTGGAGTCCATTACCCTATCTTCTACTTCTTGATTGGCTCTGAAAACTCCAGATTGTTTCAATAGACTATCAACTAAAGTAGTTTTTCCATGGTCAACATGGGCTATTATTGCAATATTTCTTATGTCATCTCTTATCGTTTTCATACATATTCCCTTTCATTTAAATTCTTTAAAATTATACTGATTATCTTTATTTTAAACAAAAACCATTTTACCATACTTAATGGATAAATGAAAATATATTCTTATCTTCTGCATGCTAAAAGCCTCGAATACTTCGAGGCCTTTTAACTAATTAAACATATAATTGTAAATAATATCTGCAGCGTCTTCCCTATTTAGTTCGTACTTTGGCCTAATATTTCCTGCGTCATCTTCAGATAGTATTTTCAGTCCATAGGCAATATTTATATATCCCTTTAATCCTTCTGATATGTCTTTACTATCTGGGAATATATCACTATATATACCTTCTATTTCTGCTACCTTATCATACTTCATTACTCTTAAAATGTATTTAACTGCTTCTTCATTTGTGACAATGGCTTCTGGGTTTTTCTCCTCTTCCTTCAAGTAACCCATGGAGATGAATTCTTTATATATGTCTTCATTGGACAAGTCTATATATCTATATTGATTCATGGATTGCCACAATAGGTAGATGAAATCTCTTTGATTGATCTTATCCTTTGGCTTAAACTCTTCTTCATAGAAGCCAACGCCATATTCTCCTATGGTTTTAATCTTGTCTTTTGCATAGGAATCGTCTATATCTATATAGGAAATTGCTTTAACTTCCCTATAGGGTTGGCCAGTATAGTCTAAAATCTCACCTGTTGTAGCTGATATAATTGGTGGTTTATCTCTATTTAAAGCATAGACTAATTTCAGTTCAGACTTTGGCTTGTTTGGATTACTATAGTCATAAGTCTTTACATAGTTTAATTCCAAGCCGATTTGATCCCATAGTACTTCATAAGCCTTATCTAAGGATATTATATTGTCAGTAGAAGGTAATTCTCCTTTGTACCAACTTATGGAGTAGCTATGAACTTCTTTATTAACTCCGTCAACTCCTATAAATATTCTATCGTCTTCTACATAGATTCCATTAGTCTTTCTAATGAATTGGAAACCATAGCTTAATTGATTGTCTTGTGCATATATATCTTCCATTAATTCTATTTCATTAATCCTATTTGGTTCAATTGTTTTAATGTATTCCTTTGCTAGGTCTAAGGCTTCTTGTCTACTGATTTGAGACTTAGCATCCCCAAAATGATGTAAACTCTTATAGAAGCTAAGTAGCTCTCCTGTTTTTGCATCTATTGAAGCATCTATATAGTTATTTATATCTCCATCTGTTTGGTCTCTAAAATACAAGTTCCAAATATAGTCATCAGGGTTTTTGTAACTCTTATATAGGTTTTTACTATATAATTCAGCTTCTTCACCTATATTTAGTAATTCTCTTGCTAGCTTCTCTACTGCCTTTTCATCTAATAGGTCTGTTAATTTTTCCACTGCTGCCCTTTCAGCAGGTGTTAAATTGCCTCCGGCCTCATCCATTACCACTGCTTCTCTCATGCCATAATATACATCATAGATGTCTATAGGGGTTTCTTTCCCTGTAAAGGCGTCTATGGCTCTACCTGCATAAAGTGGTGAATAAGCTAAATGATAAGCCGGTTCATCCATAGTATCTACAGGTAATGGATAGTTCCTATTAGTTTTATATATGAGCTTTAACCCAATTTCTTTTTCGTAGGCTTCTTTAGCTTCTTCTAGGGAAATCTTGTCTTCAGGGTTAGGGAATTCCTCATCCCAATCCCAGCTAGCATAATATGAAGTAACTTCCCCTGTAAATTTGTCTACATTTACAGAAACTGAATTTTGGTTATAGGGTATGTCATTCACCCATCTAATATAGTTAAAGTAATAATTTGTATCCCAGGTACTCATAGGCGTTTTATTTGGAATCAATTTAAGTGACTTAGAAATATCTTTAGCTATTTTTGTTATAAAATCCATTGCAATTTTCTCTGCTTCATTTACAGTATAATTTGGTAGTTTCTGGTCTGGTTCTTTATACACTGGAGGATAGCTGTTATAAGATATAATATTACCTAAATTATCCACATTTACATATATATTATCTAGCTTTTCCTCTGAGTCTGACCAACTTAAATAGAAATAGGTCTTTCCATCATAAGAACTTACACTTGAATCAAATACATCATACTCATCTGAAATATTAAATAATTCCTTAGTATAAATAATCATTTCTTCCAACTTTTTATCATAACCATTTTCACCAAAAGCCATAGTAGGACTTAATCCAGTTATGATAATGATGGAAACTAATAGCAGTATTGATATTTTCTTCACAATTGGCCCCCCTTTTGTTTTTTCCTTATTAAAAAGTCTTCTAAATATATACTATTTATTTCATCCCATAAATAGTATTTAATTTTCTTTAAAATGATCTCTTTATAAAAAATGTTACTCAAAATCACATCCTAGTTTATTAGCTTAACAGCTATAACCTTGTTTTTTTGTATATAAAACTCATCGGATAAACCGTTAACAATAACTAACCCTCTTCCACAGCATTTTAAATCAGCGGGATCGTAAGACTCTAAATCATAATCGATACCTTGTCCTTCATCTTCCACTTGAATAGTTATTTTATTCCCCTTTATCTCCAAATTTAATTTAACGCATTTTGTAGTAACACAGTTGTTGCCATGCAATACGCCATTGATGATGAGTTCATTTAGTATGAGTTTTATGTCGAAGATGGTATCGTTATTTTTTATTAATTTGCTCAGTTTCTTTAATATTTCTTCTACAAAGTTTCTTATCATTTCTAAGTCTGAACATACAATACCACTATACTTAAATTCCAATTGCATCACTTCCATCTATTTTATTATGAGTTATACTATTATCTTACCCATATTTTTTATCATCTAATCTTATTGTACAACTTAATAAGTTTTTTTCAATATTGTTATAAATCTAATTTTTTGGTTTATTTTTTGTTAATCTGGGTATTATTAATATGATTTCAAAATGAAAGGAGAATGTAAATGGATAAATGGGTATGTGATCCATGTGGCTATGTTTATGATCCTGCTGAAGGAGATCCAGATAATGGAATAGCTCCAGGAACAGCTTTTGAAGACTTACCAGATGATTGGGTATGCCCAATATGCGGTGCAGATAAGGACCAATTCTCAAAAGAATAGTAAGTTGTTATGTACTTATCTGAGACCAGTAGCTTTAGCTACTGGTCTCATTTATTTCTAATATGTCTTTAAATATAGCCCAGATCTTGTCCTTATTCATTTTGCTTTCTGAAGAGTAGGGAATTATAAGATTGGGGTCTTTAATATCTAGTTTCTTTTTAATAATACTAATATGCTTTTGCATTTTTCCCCTAGATATTTTATCACCCTTAGTAGCTATAACTATTCCTGTATAACCAAAGGCCTTTATCCATTGATACATCATTAGGTCTAGGTCAGTAGGTTCATGTCTTATATCTACCAATAATACTACTTCTTTTAAATTCTCCCTAGTCGTTAAATACTTATCTATTATTTTTCCCCATTTATCCTTTTCTGATTTTGAGGCAACTGCATAACCATAGCCTGGCAAGTCTACAAATCTAAAACTATCATTTATTATATAAAAGTTTATGGTCCTAGTCTTGCCAGGTTTACTGGAAGTCCTGGCTAAATTTGCCCTATTAATCATAGAGTTTATAAAGGAAGATTTACCTACATTGGACCTACCAGCAAAGGCTATTTCTGGAAGCCCATCTTCGGGATATTGGTTTGGGTGTACTGCTATGGCTTGTAAATCAGATTTAACTATCTTCATGGTTATCATTTCCTTTTACTAAGGCATGTTCTAAAACTTCATCCATGTTTTTTACAAATACAAAGTCAATTTTCTTTCTAACCTTTTCTGGTATCTCCTCTAGGTCCTTTCTGTTGTCTCCAGGTAATATTACCTTCTTAACTCCCATTCTATTGGCTGCTAGGACCTTTTCCTTTATACCTCCCACTGGTAGGACTCTTCCTCGAAGTGTTATTTCTCCAGTCATGGCGACATCCTTTCTAATAGGAGTATTAGATAGGGCAGATATGACTGCTGTAGCTATAGTTATACCTGCTGAAGGTCCATCCTTTGGTATTGCACCTTCTGGCACATGTATATGGATATCCATATCCTTGTAAAAGTCCGACTCAATGCCTAATATTTGAGAATTAGCCCTAATATAGCTAATACCTGCCATGGCTGATTCCTTCATTACATCTCCAAGTTTTCCTGTTAGTTGGGTTTTCCCTGTACCCTTCATAGTATTGACTTCTATGGAAAGGGTTTCTCCACCAACTGCTGTCCAGGCTAAACCTGTTGCTACACCTATTTGGTTCTCCTCTTCTAATAGATCAAATCTATATTTCTCTGCACCTAAATAGTTTGATATATTGCCCCTGTTAATCCTTACAACTCCTAGGTTTTCTTCTATTATCCTCTTAGCCGCCTTTCTGCATAAGTTGGCTATATTTCTTTCTAAATCTCTAACTCCAGCTTCCCTAGTATAGTGGTTTATTATGGCCTTTACTGTAGATTCGGATATTATAAAATTATCCTTGCTTAAGCCATGTTCCTTAAGCTGTTTAGGAATTAAATGGTTTAAGGCTATTTGTAGTTTCTCATCATCTGTATAGCCAGGTATCCTAATGACTTCCATCCTATCTAATAGGGGTTTAGGTATTGTAGTTGTTGTATTTGCCGTTGTAATAAATAGGACTTTAGATAGGTCGAAGGGCACATCTAGATAGTGGTCTGTAAAGGTTGAATTTTGTTCTGGGTCCAGTACCTCTAATAGGGCTGATGCTGGATCTCCCCTATAATCTGAACTTAGTTTGTCTATCTCATCAAGTAAAAATACTGGATTCTTAGACTTAGACTTCTTCATGGAGTTTATAATACTACCAGGCATGGCACCTATATAGGTCCTCCTATGGCCCCTTATTTCTGCTTCGTCTCTTACACCACCGAGAGACATCCTAACAAATTTCCTATTAATAGCATTTGCTATGGATCTGGCGATAGATGTCTTACCAACTCCAGGTGGCCCTACTAAGCAGATAATTGGCCCCTTCATACTTTTTGTAAGTTTTCTTATGGCTATGAATTCCAGAATTCTTTCCTTTACATCTTCTAAGCCATAATGGTCCTTATTTAAGGTTTCCCTAGCTTTTTTAATATCTATTTTATCCTTTGTTTCCTTATCCCAAGGAAGGTCTATTATCCAATCTAAATAGGTTCTAATAACTCCAGTCTCTGGTGAATGGGGAGATAATTTTAGTAACCTACCAATTTCTTTTTTTGCTTTTTCTTTAACTTCCTTAGGCATTTTAATTTTGTCAATTTTTTCTTCGTATGCCTCTACTTCAGCCATAATATCATCATCTTGGCCTAATTCCTTTTGGATAGCCTTTATTTGTTCCCTGAGATAATATTCTTTTTGAACTTGGTTAATTTGCTTTCTAACTCTTTGGTTTATTTTTTCTTCTATTTTTAATACTTCTATTTCTTCTTGTAGTATCTTATGAAGTAGCTCCAACCTTTCATAAAGGTCAAAGGTTTCAAGTATTTTTTGATCATCTTCTAATTTTAAATGTATATATGAAGCTATTACGTCTGCTAATCTACCTGGGTCATCTATATCTGCTACAGTAATCATTACATCTGAGGAAATCCTATCGTTATAGGAAAGATACTCTTCAAAATCGTTGATTACAAGCCTCATGGCAGCTTCCATATTTACATCTTTAACAACATCTTTCTCGCCATAAACTAGCTCTTCAATATTAGCAGCAAAATGTGGTTCCTCTTGAATGATCTCTATAATTCTTCCTCTATTAATACCTTCTATTAATACCCTAATACTACCACCAGGTAATTTCAACATCTGCTTAATCTTTGCTATAGTTCCTATATGGTAAAAATCATCAACAGTTGGATCATTTATTTTTGCATCTTTCTGAGAACATAAAAATATGGTGGCATCCTCCATCATTGATTTTTCCAATGCACTTATTGATTTTTCTCTGCCTACATCAAAATGAACTACCATATGAGGAAATATGGAAATTCCCCTTAAGGGTATTAAGGGTAGAGTCTTGTTTACATAAGTAAATTGGCTCATATGTTTTCCTCCTGAAATTGAATATTTTCCCCTAAGACAAGGAAAAGCCCACAAAAGTGAGCCTTATGATGCGGATTCGCTGTTTCCTGTTTTCTTTGATTTACTTTGTTTTTTTCTATCAGAAAGGACTAAGGTTGGACTTACTTTGTTTTCCACTGTTTCCTTTGTTATAATGCATTTTTCTATATCTTCCCTAGAAGGGATTTCATACATAATATCTAGCATTATATCTTCTATTATACTTCTTAGTCCCCTTGCACCTGTTTTTCTTTCTATGGCCTTTTTAGCTATACCAAATAGTGCTCCATCTTCAAATTCCAATTCTACTCCGTCCATTGCAAATAATTCCTTGTATTGTTTTACAAGTGCATTCTTAGGTTCAGTCAATATCTTTACTAAGGATTCTTCATCTAATTCCTCTAAAGTAACTATGACTGGAAGTCTACCTACAAATTCTGGTATAAGTCCATATTTGAGGAGATCTTCAGGTTGTAGGTGTTTTAGTAATTCACCAATTTTAATATCTTTCTTTGATGTTACCTCAGCACCAAATCCCATAGATTTTTTACCAACACGTTTTTCAATTATCTTGTCTAATCCATCAAAAGCTCCACCGACTATGAATAGGATATTAGTTGTGTCTACTTGTATAAATTCTTGGTGCGGATGTTTTCTTCCACCTTGAGGCGGAACATTTGCTACTGTTCCTTCCAGAATTTTTAGAAGGGCTTGTTGTACTCCCTCACCACTTACATCCCTTGTAATAGATGGATTTTCTGTTTTTCTAGCAATCTTATCTATCTCATCAATATATATTATACCCTTTTCTGCTCTTTCTATATCGTAATCTGCTGCCTGTATTAGTTTTAGTATTATGTTTTCTACGTCTTCACCTACATATCCAGCTTCCGTTAAGGAAGTTGCATCTGCAATGGCAAAGGGTACATTTAATATTTTTGCTAAAGTCTGTGCAAGTAAAGTTTTACCAGAGCCTGTTGGCCCTAGCATAATAATATTACTTTTTTGCAATTCAATGTCGTCGTTTTTCTTAGGTCTCTTATTGATTCTCTTGTAATGATTGTATACAGCCACTGCTAAGGCTTTTTTTGCTCTGTCTTGTTTAATGACATAATCGTCTAATGTTTCTTTAATCTCTGCTGGTTTTGGTAGATCTTGCATTTCATAATCTACTGTATCAATGAATTCTTCTTCGATTATCTCTTGACATAATTCTATACATTCATTACATATATACACATTTGGACCTGCTATTAACCTTCTTACTTGTTCCTGTGGCTTTCCACAAAAAGAGCAACGTAACTGTCTTTCATCATATTTTGCCACGGTGACACCTCACTTAATCTATTTTCTTGTAATCACTTCATCTATTATACCATATTTCTTGGCTTCTTCAGCTGTCATATAGTAATCTCTGTCAGTATCCTTGGCTACTTTCTCTAGGGGTTGACCAGTTCTCTCAGCTAGTATCCTATTTATTCTTTCCCTGATTTCTATTATCTTTTCTGCTTGAATCCTAATATCTTCTGCTTGACCTTTAGCTCCACCTAAAGGTTGATGTATCATAATATCTGCATTAGGTAATGCAAATCTTTTGCCCTTAGTTCCAGCAGCTAACAAGAATGCTCCCATACTTGCTGCCATACCCATACATATAGTTGATACATCAGGTTTTATATACTGCATAGTATCGTATATTGCAAATCCTGCACTAACTGATCCACCAGGACTATTTATATATAATTGAATATCCTTATCTGGGTCTTCTGCCTCTAAAAATAATAGCTGTGCTACTACTAAGTTAGCTGTAACATCGTTTATTTCGCTACCTAGAAATATGATCCTTTCTTTTAAAAGCCTTGAATAAATATCGTAGGACCTTTCTCCCCTACCGGTTTGCTCAACTACAATAGGTACTAAAGTCATAACAATCCCTCCAATATTATTTGAATTTGGCGTTTGCCTTTAGTAACTCAATAACCTTTTGGTTCATTATAGGCGTATTCATATATGATAGGTCACCTTTTTTCATATCTTCAATAAACTCTTCTTTGTTCTCTTGTCCATATCTTTCTGCCATCTTTTCTAATTCTTTATCTATATCTTCTTCTGTAACTTCAATATTCTCTGCCTTTGCTATGGCTTCAAGGATTAAATCGCCTTTCACTCTATTAGCAGCCATAGGCATTAGTTGAGCCTTTAGACTATCTAGTGTTGTGTTGGTAATTTGTAAGTATTGTTCTAGGTTTAATCCTTGCATTCTCATTCTATAGTCAAAATCATTTAGTTCATTTTCAAGCTGGTGTTCTACCATTACATCTGGTACATCTACTTCACAGATTTCCA
>JAAYFT010000096.1 GCA_012728125.1 Tissierellia bacterium
AAAACCATTGTTATTGCTGCTGTTAATGTTGTTTTACCGTGGTCTACGTGACCAATTGTTCCTATGTTTACGTGTGGTTTTGTTCTTTCAAATTTCGCTTTAGCCATTTTATTTCCTCCTTATTATAGATTTACATATAATAATCTTTTTTTAGGAGTTCCCCTCCCACTTAAGTAAACTCACCCTGGTGTTTCATTTTTTCTAAAAAATTGTGGAGCCCACGACCGGACTCGAACCGGTGACCTCTTGCTTACCATGCAAGTGCTCTACCTCCTGAGCTACATGGGCATTTGCTCACTGTTAGATATTTTACTACTAGAATTAAAATTTGTCAAGCTTTAGTTAATCCATTATATACTAAAATTTTTTCTAATTTTTTCTTTACCCGTTGCAGGGCATTATCTACACATTTTACATGCTTGTCCAAATCCTTCGCAATCTCTTGATAGGTCATACCATCAACATAGGACATAAAGACTTCCATTTCTAATTCTGAAAGACTTTCTCCCATTTTGGTTTCGATTAAATCTAATTCTTCTTTTCCAATCATTAACTCTTCAGGATCACATACCTTTATTCCTGAAAGAATATCTAGTAAGGTCCTATCTGATTCTTCATTATATACAGGTTTATTTAATGATATGTAGGAATTTAAAGGTATATGTTTTTGCCTAGTGGCAGTTTTAATAGCTGTAATAATTTGCCTTGTAATGCAAATTTCTGCAAAAGCTCTAAAAGTTGTATTTCTATCCCTATCATAATCCCTTATAGCCTTATAAAGGCCTATCATCCCCTCTTGAATTATATCTTCCTTGTCAGCCCCTATCAAGTAATATGACCTTGCTTTTAGTTTTACATAGCTCTTGTACTTGTAGATTAAATACTCTAAAGCTACGTCGTTATTATTTTGTGCTGCTTCTACGATGTCTTCATCATCCATATTTCTAAAGTTATCTAATTCGTTTCTTCCCTTATGAACACTTAGTTGCATCAATGGCCCCCCTAGCATAAATATGAATGCGATTTAATATAATTATATTTAACTAATATTTTTTAGTCAATACTATTCATTGTCCCTAAACCATTTGTTTAGTTTCTCTATTGTCTCTTCATCTAGACGTCCTATTAACATATCATTCTTTTTGTTTTCAGTACTTCTTTTTCGATTAATAAGCCTTTTTTCATTAAAAATTTCTGCTTCTAGTTCCTTAGATGAAATTCTAATGCCACCTCTGCCTAGGACGATTTGTTGCTCCATCCAATCAGAAGTTGCTACCCTTACTCTTTTTGTCCTCCCTATTTCATCTAGCTTTTTTTCTATATATTGGTCAGCTGTTTCATTTTCCTTGGTATATACTATTTCAAGTCCCTTATAGTTTTCCTTAGTGCCACTATTTCCTTTTACAAGGTGTGCGTCAAATACAAGTATAATCTCAATTCCTGAGTAGTGTTTATATTCGGTTAATATATCTATCAGCTCATTTCTAGCTTCTTCTAGATTAACATTTTTTATCTCTTTAAACCTATCCCAGGAATTTATGACATTATATCCATCAACAAATAGATATTCTTTTGCCTTATTCTTTTTTCTAGCCATGGCTCTGTCTTACTACCTCATACATTAATATGGCAGCTGCATTGGAGGCATTAAGGGATGAAATTTTACCTGCCATAGGGATTTTAACTAGGCAATCG
>JAAYFT010000097.1 GCA_012728125.1 Tissierellia bacterium
ACTAAGGAAATTAAGATATTAGTTTCTCCTAAATCTAATACACCTGGTTTAACCATGGAAAATGTTATATCCTCTAAACCTTGTGGACCCTTTTCATTTAAAAAGCCTACTAGCTTCTCCCCATATGTCTTAATTTCCACTTCATAGAGTGAATACATGGCTTGAAATATTGGCATTATCTTATACATTAAATCTACATAGTTTTTCACATGGTCTACTGGTTCTTCTATTATTAAAAATAGGTTCCATTTAGATGCTGCTTCTATGGGTAAATCCTTTATAAAGGAAATCAGGTCCTCCTTGTTGGAGCTTATCTTTTCAACCCTCTCCATGGCAACATCTGAATATGAATGTCCTTCCTCGTTGATGGCTATAATAGAATGGACAATACTCTTAATAATTTCACTGTCCTCTAAAGTTAAAAGCATATCCAGGTATTCTTTTTCGTCCTCATAGTTAAATATAGTATGGGTCCTTGAAACCAGGTCTATAAAGTCATATTCATGATAGAAATGGCCTGCATAGAACTTTTGAATTTCTTTCCTATATGGGGCTAGCTTTTCTTCAGCTTCCTTTACAAACTCCACGTAACTGGTTATTACAAATTCTTCAAAATTATCATCTGTCTCATTTTTATTTTTATCAAAGTAAATAAGTCTTGGAAATTTAAGAAAATCATATATCCTACTTTCCCTTGGATAAAATTTAAACTTCATTTATAACATCTCCTATACTATGGCCTTGTTTTTCTTCTACTTCATCACAGCTCAATAAGGCATTTTTATACTTTTTAGTTATTACTATCAGTAGAAGTCCCGATAAGGCTACTGCCACTGTTGGGATAATTATATCATATAAGACTCCAAAAATCATTTGTCCTATGGGAATAAAAACTGTGACTGCTAGATTAAATACAGTTGATGTTCTACCCATCAAGTCTAAGGGTACTACTTGGCTAAATAAGGTTCCTAATCCTATGTTGACAATTGTGGCAGCCATACCAACTAGAAAAGATATTATCATTAGGCCAATTATTGGGACCATATTAGTTCTAAAGGCATTTATGAAAGTACTGGATGGTATTAATGCCATAATAAAAATTAATATTGATATAGTAGTAAAGCTTAAATAACTAAGCCTGCCTACTTTTATCTTCTTCATTATTCCTCCACATAGTATAGGTGCGGCTAACATAGATGCAGATAATACCATTTGAAATACGCCGAATTGTAAGTCGTTGGCCTTTAGGACTTCTTTTACAATATATATTAGGCCTATTGAAAATAGTGGTGCAACGCTAAAATTAATCATGGTCCCTAAGCTTATCATGGTAGATATGAGTTTGTTGCTTTTTATTATTTTTATGCCCTCTAATAAATCCCTTTTAAAAGAGCTAAAATTGATTTTCTCTGGACTCTTATGGTTTTTAGGGATATTTATAAACATTTCACTAATGGCAGAAAAGCAAAAACTTAGGGAGTTAACTATTAATATTATCTTCATACCAAAGGTTCCGTATAGAAAAGCTGCTATTATTGGAGTTAGTATATTTCCTATATTCATTACTAGGGAGTTAATTGAATTAGCATCTAGCAGTTCTTCTTTGTCTACCATACTAGGTATAACTGCAGACATGTATGATATGTTGTTAAGCTTCTTTAGTTCCAAATAAAAAAACATCCCATTAAATGAGATGTTCTTTATAGAATGCCTATGCTACCATTGTAAAAGCCTTCGCTCTCCTTCTAAAGATTTTATTTCAGTAATATCTTGGCTGACTTCTAATACTCCTTTATACTCTCCTAAAGAATTTCTTAAGGCAAAGTATTGTATTAAAATAAGTCTACCCCTAAAGTTAATCCAGAAAGTTGCCTTATCCTTTCTTCCAGACCTAAACTCTTCTATGATTTCCTCTACTACATGGACACTTTCTGCAGGATGACAGTTTCTAACATCCCGACCTATTGCAGCAGGTGAACGAGGAAATATCCTGTCCTTAGGTCTGGTAAAGTATCTTAACCTATTGTTCTCATCTACAAAGGATAGGTCTACAGGTAAGGCGTTAAATATCAGTAAAATCTGTTCAAAGTTTAGCTCTCCTGTATCAGTCTTAAAGGTCATACCATCAAATTCCTTTACATCTACCTCCCTATGTTCAATAGCTGGCGGCTCTATAAATGGGAAACCATATTCTAAACTTTGTATATTCATCTCCTCCCATTCATGGACTTCTATGACCTCCATGGCTGCAGGGAATAGTATATATTCTTCCTTATGAACGATTCCAAGCAGGGAGAAGAATAGTTTACCTATTTGAATATTAAACTCATTATCATCAAATTTGTCAGTTTCTAAAATCTCTATCATTTTGGCAATATCTCTTCTAGCCTCATCATGTAAAGACCACATAATGGTTAGGCCCTCAAAGCTTTCCATTTTCTTTTCTAAGTAAGGAAAGAGGATATTTTCCTTTTTTAGATAATGGGCATCAAATTCTTGGAGTTCTCTTAATTCCTTTAATAAAAAGTCTTTTTTCTCTCGAACCTTTCTATCCAATAGTATTGGACGTATCTTATCCAATTTCTCTTCCAAGGCCCTGTTCTCTTTCATTAGAATATCTATAAAACTATTTTCCTTAGGCTTTTTCCATTCATATTCACTTAAGGACCTATGAAAAACATTGATTACCCTATCTAAGATCTCTAATATATCCTTAGGCATATAGCCTTCTTGTAATTTGGAGTAAAATACTTCAAAGGCATCTTGGGGGGTTACATTATCTAGACTGTCCTTATAGGTAAAGTATAAGTTTCTACCCTCTTCCCTGTTTAAGACCCCTTGAACGTAGTTCTTTAAATCTTCCACTCTTTTATTCTTATCCATAGTCCACCTCTTAAATTAAACTTTATTATATAATTACCCTTTTATTCCTAGTCAAACATACGGATAATCAAAATAAGTATAACCAGTAGGCTTATATGTCTACTGGTTACAGTACTAAAAGCATTTCAACAACCGTTCAGTATAGTCCTTGGCAAATTGGGTTAAATCATATCCACCGTCATGCAAGCACCAATCGAATATTACTCCCCTTAAGGCAATAAATAGAAATCTCACTACTTCATCTGGACTCATGTCAGTACATATTTCTCCTCTTTCTATTCCCTCTTCTACCACCTTTTTCAATACCTCTTGCATATATCTACCCTTTTTTATAAACATTGGATTGCTGGTATTATAAATCTGTTTTAATTGGTCAAACTTATCTCTTTTACAGTATTCGGCATAATGGATAAAAAAATTGATAATTTTTTCTTTAGCATTTTCTCCTTCTATTCTATTAGCAACGGTATGCAAAAAAAAGTTGTCTGCCTTGTTAAATATTTCATATAAAATATCGTCCTTGGAATTAAAGTAGTTATAGAAAGAACCTACTGCTACGCCTGCTTTTTCACAGATCTCCTTTACAGTAATGTTATTAAACCCCTTTTTTTCCACTAAGCTCATGGCAGTGTTATATATCTTTTCATAAGTAGCCTGGGCTTGTAATTTTCTGTTAGTCACCTTTACCATATCTCTACTCCTTAAATTTAATAGATTCTATCTTATTATATAACAATATTCTAAAAATTTCACCTAAACTATTTAATTAGATTCTTTTTAGATTTAAGGTAAGTTTACCATAAATTAAAGTTTTTGTTAAATAATTATTGACAATTTATTAACCATTCTATATAATGAATATGTTCAATGAATGGGTTCATTGAATTAATTCACTTTATTCCTAATAATAATATTTATAAGGAGGAGAAAAAATTGAAGAAAATCAAATGGTTAGTTTTTTTATTGTCTATTTCCATGATTTTTTCCTTAGTTGGATGTAAATCCGATGAACCAAAAGAAGTCTCTGGAGATGGACTTTTTAAACCAGGTACATATGAAGGTGAAGGAAAAGGTATCGGTGGTACAATTAAGCTAGAAGTTACTGTAACAGAAGATGAGATTACTGACATCAAAGTTTTAGAACATAATGAAACTCCTGGCGTTAGTGATCCAGCTTTCGAGCAAATACCTGCTAAAATAATTGAAGCTCAAGGTTTAGGAGTAGACGTTATTGCTGGTGCTACTATGTCAAGTGAAGGAATATTAGCTGCAGTAACACAAGCCCTAGAAAAGGCTGGAGCTGATATTGAGGCTTTAAAAAAGATTTCAGCAAAAGCTAATACTGGAACTGGGGAAACTATAGAAAAGGAAACAGATGTAGTTGTAATAGGTGGAGGCGGTGCTGGATTAGCAGCAGCTGTATCAGCCCACCAAAATGGTGCCAAAGTAATTGTTCTAGAAAAAATGCCTAGAGTTGGTGGAAATACTATAATCTCTGGTGCAGCTTATAATGCAGTTGACCCAAAAAGACAAGAAGCTCAGGGAATTGAAGACTCTATAGATAAACACTTCCAACAAACCTATGAAGGCGGAGACAAGTTAGGTAAGCCTGAGCTAATAAGAGTATTAGTTGAAAATGCTTATCCAACTATAGAATGGCTTGAAAGTATGGGTATGGAGTTTGAAGATGAATTATTTACTGTATTAGGTGGATTATGGCCTAGGGCTCACACACCTGTTGAACCTCTAGGAACTGGATATATCAATACTTATATGAACTATATCGAAGAAAACAGTTCAGATATGGAAGTATTACTTAATACTAAGGCAACTGAATTAATAATGGAAGATAATAGGGTTGTAGGTGTTAAGGCAGAAAGCCCAGAAGGTGAATTAATACTTAAAGCTAACAACGGTGTAGTTATAGCTACAGGTGGTTTCGGTAACAATGTTGAAATGAGAGAAGAATATAATGCAATTTGGCCTTCTTTAGTTAACCTTAAGTCTACAAACCATCCAGGTGCTACTGGTGATGGTATAACAATGGCTAAGTCTGTAGGTGCAAACCTAATAGGTATGGAACAAATCCAATTATTACCAATGGGTGATCCTGAAACTGGTAGCTTAAGTGGAAATATTGAAAAAAGCGTTGAAAACCGTATATTCGTAAACAAAGAAGGTAAGCGTTTCGTTGACGAAGGTGCTCGTAGAGACGTAATGACTAAGGCATTGTTTGAGCAAGAAGATGCCTTCATGTGGGTAATCCTTGATAGCAAAAACTATCCAACTGGAGAACATAAGAATAACTTCAACGAAAGTATAGATGAATTAGTAGCAGCAGGTAGAGCGTTTAAAGGTGATACTTTAGAAGAACTTGCTGAAAAAATTGGAGTTAATCCAGATAATTTAGTAGAAGCTGTTAACAAGTTTAATGAAGCTGTAGAAACTGGTGGACCAGATGAGTTTGGAAGAACTTTATTCCAATGGAAGATAGACACTGCTCCATTCTATGCAGGTCCTAGGGTACCAACAGTTCACCACACTATGGGTGGAATCGAAATAAATGAAAAGGCTGAAGTACTAGATACAAATGGTAATGTAATTCCTGGCCTATATGCAGCAGGAGAAGTTACTGGTGGTATCCATGGTGCCAACCGTTTAGGTGGAAATGCTTTAGCAGATGTAAACGTATTTGGTAGAATTGCAGGAGAAAGTGCTGCTAAAAATAAATAGGTTTAAATCTGCCCCCTTTATTTTTAAATAAATTTAAACCCCTTAATCTAAGGATTAGGGGGTTTTTAGTTTAAATATTTATTTTTTTCTTGTTCTCGCTTTAACCTATTTGGGGTAATATCATTCCCCTCTTGGTCAACAACCTTTACTTTCAATAGGGTGTTTTTCATATTTCCTCTAAATATGGCTAAATACTCTTGCCTTAATTTTTGTTGCTCTTCCTTTTCTTCTTCTGTTAAGCCTACTGTTTTAGACTTGTTTGCTAATTCATTGATTCTCTTTATTAAGTCTTTCATTTAATCTCTCCATTTGTGTAAATTAATTTGTCAGATATATTGATATAATAAATATATCTTTGCCTAATATATTATTATACTAAAAAATATACTAAAAGCTAGGGGATTATTATATGATCTTATTAAAAACCCCTTAGCCTATTTGACTAAGAGGTTTTTTGCTTTTAAGCTTCTGCTAGGTCTCCCATGAACATAGCTATGTCATCTTCTACATTTGATATTGTTCCTATTCCAAATGTATCTACTAATACTTTAGCCACATTTGGTGAAAGGAATGCTGGTAGTGTAGGTCCAAGGTGGATATTTTTCACACCTAGGTATAGTAGGGCTAACAAAACAATAACAGCTTTTTGCTCATACCAAGCTATGTTATATGCTATTGGTAATTCATTAATATCATTTAGTTCAAATATTTCTTTTAGTTTCAATGCTATTACTGCTAAGGAATAAGAATCGTTACATTGACCTGCGTCTAATACTCTTGGGATTCCATTGATATCTCCTAAGTTTAATTTGTTATACTTATATTTTGCACATCCTGCTGTTAATATTACTGTATCCTTTGGAAGAGCCTTAGCAAAGTCTGTGTAGTAGTTTCTCTTTGATTGTCTTCCATCGCAGCCTGCCATTACGAAGAACTTCTTAATTGCACCAGATTTAACTGCTTCTACAATCTTATCAGCCAATTTAAATACTTGTGCATGAGCAAATCCACCTACGATTTTACCTGTTTCGATTTCTGTTGGAGCTGGTAATCTCTTAGCATGTTCGATAAGTTCTGAGAAATCCTTTGGCTTTCCATCTACCCTATCTGGAATATGCTTGAATCCTGGATAGCCTGTAGCTCCTGTAGTATATACCCTATCTGCGTAGGATGGTGATGGAGGTACTATACAGTTAGTAGTAAATAGTATTACTCCATTGAATTTTTCAAACTCTTCTTTTTGTTTCCACCAAGCGTTTCCATAGTTTCCTACAAAGTGGTCATATTTCTTAAATGTTGGGTAGTAGTTAGCTGGCAACATTTCACCGTGTGTATATACATCTACTCCTGTACCCTTAGTTTGTTCTAGTAATTCTTCAAAGTCTTTTAAGTCGTGGCCAGAAACTAGGATTGCTGGATTATTTCTAACACCTATGTTTACTTCTGTAATTTCTGGATTACCATAAGTTGATGTATTAGCCTTGTCTAATAGGGCCATTACATCTACTCCGTATTTACCAGTTTCCATTGTAAGGGCTATTAAGTCATCTGCTGATAGACTATCATCTAAAGTAGCTGCTAAAGCCTTTCTCATGAATTTAAATATTTCCTTATCTTCATAACCCAAGTTCATTGCGTGTTCAGCATAAGCTGCCATTCCCTTTAATCCATAGGTTATTAATTCTCTTAAGGATCTTATATCTTCATTTTCTGTTGCAAGAACTCCTACTTTTTCGCTAGTTGCTTTGTATTCAATTTCGTCTCTTGAGTTTACTGTAAATGTAGATGCGTCAGCTAAATCTCCAAGTTCTATTCCCTTTTCCATTAATTTAGCTTTTAATTGGTCCCTTGTTTTAAGAGCTTCTTTGATTTTTTCAATGAATCTTTCCTTGTCAAAGTTGGCGTTAGTAATTGTCATGAATAATCCATCTACTAATAGCCTGTCTAAACCAGGTATTGTAATTTCAGCTTCATCAGCCTTTACTCCTAAAGCTGAGATGCCTTTTAATGCATAGATCATTAAATCTTGTAGAGCTGCTAGGTCTGCAGTTTTACCGCACATACCTACTTTTGTACATCCCTTGCCACCTGCAGCTTCTTGGCATTGATAGCAAAACATTGTCATTCACATTTCCTCCTATATTAAATTTATTTATATTTTTGGTGATAACCACCTATTTCCCTTAACTCACATTTCCTAGTATAACTTCCTTTTCCTATTAATTCGGTAACCTTTGTTACAAAATGAAAAAAATTATCAATTTTTAATCCTGTTAATTTATTCCATTTCTAATTTTTTTATGATATAATTCAAAATTAGGACATACTATCTAGGACAAACTACATATTAATAAAATACATAAGGTGAAAAAGGAGACTATTATGATGGACAAGGATAATTCTAAAATCTCTATACTAATAGTTCCTCATACGCAAAAGGTCAAGAGAATTTCAATTCCAAACTGGTTTCCTAAGGCAGCACTGGCAATTCTTTCAGTATTAACTATTTCTCTAGTTCTGTACATAAAAATTTCTCTCAATTACCAAGCCAACTTAATAAGAGAAGCTAATGAAAAAATTGCTCTAATCAATGATTTAGAGGAAGAAAACCGAAATAAGGAACAGAAATTAATAAGCCTTGAGGCAGAAAATAGGCAGCTACTAAAAAAGACGGAAGAAGTAGAAGTTAAATTAAACGAAATCGATAAACTGCAGAGAACACTAGAAAAACTAGCTGGTATAGATAGCCCTTCTAGAGGTGGGGCAGTAAATAGAAACATTGAAATGGACATCTCAAGTCCTAGTGAAGAGATGAGTATAGTATCGGAAATCTTATCTGATAAAAAATTGGAGCTAGAAATATTTATAGAAGACGTGGAAGCTCAATTTGAGTATTTAGAAACTGTTCCTAATAATATGCCTGCATCGGGCAGGATTACTTCTAAGTTTGGTAATCGTAGGGATCCTTTTACCAGAAGAATTCAATTCCATCAGGGAATAGATATTGCCAATTCTTCTGGAACTGATATTAAGGCTGCTGCAAAGGGAACTGTAATATTTGCTGGCAGAAACGGCGGATATGGTAGGACTGTCATAGTGGATCATGGAAATGGCTACAAGACTTTATATGCACATAATAGGGAGATTTTAGTTAAAAAAGGAGAAAAGGTTGAGAAGGGACAAGTAATTGCTAAAATGGGTAGTACTGGTAGGTCTACAGGAGTACATCTTCATTTTGAAATACATAAGAACAACAAGGCCATAGACCCACTTAGCCTGATCAATAACTAGAGTTTTGGAGGGGTTCATGTGTTTAAGAAAAGGGAAGATTTTGTTGATAGTATAGATTCCTTAATAGGGGAAAATATAAAAATTGTTGGTAAGATAGAAGGAAAGGGAAGTCTTAGAATCGATGGAATTGTAGAGGGAGATATAGATTATGATGGCAGTATAGTCATCGGTATCGGTGGCAAGGTAATAGGAAATATTAAAACCGGTGATGTATCCTTAGGCGGTACTGTTAATGGCAATATAGTATCTAATTCTAAAGTAGTAATACTTGACACAGGCACCTTAATAGGAGATTTGGAAGTACTAACTGTTGTAATCCATGAAAACGCAAGATTTGAAGGAAATTGTAAGATGCCTGGTATAACAGATAAAAATTCTAAGGAAAATCCTAAAACAGAAAAGGCTAAAGCTTAAAAAAAACACCCTACTATAAAAGTAGGGTTTTTTTAATAGTCTTTTCCCGCAGCCATTATCCTTTCTGGATTAGATGCGGAACAAGGGGTTACTCCATAAACCATATTACAATGGGGGCATTTAGTTTCTAAATGGGTCATTTCAAACTCATTGCCACATTCTATACATTTTATTGTTACGGCTATTGGCATCTCCATAGTATTAAAGCCCATCATCCTAATTTTATCTACTACTACTTTTCCATTTTCAAATGTTCCTGTACAACCATCATGCATGTAAAACTCCTCCATTTCTTAATTCATTTCTCATACTTTGAATTATATTGTCCATCTTTTCAAGCTCTACTAATAGTTCCTTTTCTTCCTTACTTGTTTCAATTATCTTGTCTATACCGCCGTTTTTAATTACTATTCTCCTATTGGCCATTAAAGCTAGAATTGGGTCGTGGGTAGCCATTAGGACTATTTTATCCCTAGATACTAATAGTTCTAAGGCCTTCTTCCTGTCTATACCTGCATTTTCTATTTCGTCTATTAGTACTATAGGGGAAGAACTTAAGATAGCAGTATCAGCAATCATCAAGGCCCTTGATTGGCCCCCACTTAATGCTGTAACTGGTGTATTTAAATTGAACTTCTCCCCTGCTAGCTTATTGGCCTCTTCTATGATCCTAGCTATGGTGCCTTCAACATCTTCAACTAATCTGCTGGCTGCATGGAGTTCCAAGAACTCTCTAACTGTAAGATCCATGACAAAGTTCATATTTTGAGATAGCTGCGCCACCAGTCTATTATTGGATGAAAATCTCCATTTCTTATCTGGCAATTCTCCATTTATAAGAATAGTCCTTCCTGTAGGAGTATCATTCATGGCAGTCCATTCTATGTCTGCCAATAGTCTAGACTTGCCTGACCCTGTAGGTCCTACTATGGAGACTATCTCAGACTTGTTTATGGTAAGCTCTCCAAAGCCTTCTTCCTTACCTGATTTATCATGACCTGGCAGTATGGTTAGTGAATTTACTCCTAAGTCTTCACTAATACCTAGAAACTCCTTCATCTGTTCTATATAGATTTCCAGGTCTTGAGCTAATTTTTCCTTATTTATGGCCCATTCTTCTACATAATCTTCACTTAAGGTATCTAAATATTCCTGAAAGGTCTTATCTTTATGAGCTTCTACATCTAGTTTGTTTTCTTCAAAATATCCAATTACAAAGGGATATTTTTCTTCAAGTTGTCTAATTGTTAAATTCATCATATTAATCACCCATATCCATCTTTCTAACATTGCCCATTTGATACTCCTTGCCTATTCTAGTTTCCCCTAAGCAATAAGAGCAAAGGGCTGAAGGCATAGGGAACCTCAATTCCATTCCCTCTACAGTATCTATATTTTGCTCTTCATCATATAGTAGGGTACTCAATTCATAGGCTCCCTGGCCAGTTAAACCATTTATATGCATGGTAATGGCCTTAGGATTAACTGAGCTTACCTTTGAAGCAAAGACTTCCCTTTCTGCTTGAGATACAATATCTCCCTTAGTGATTACTACTATGTCTGCTGATTTTAACATTGGGCCAATTTTCTTGGGAGTATTTATTCCTGATAGGTTGTCTATAACACATACTCCCTTAACATTCTTTATATAGGGAGAGCATCTATTGCAAAGACCAGCAGATTCTGTAATTAACATATCTAGTTTTAAGTCATTACCCCATTGAACTACTTCTTCAATATTTGAAGCAAAGAAATGGTCTGGACATAGGGCTCCTGAAAGCCCTTTTTTCACAGGAATATCTGCCTTTTCATAAAGAACATCATCATCTGTATAAAGGCAGTCGAATTTAACTACTCCTACAGATATATTTCTTTGCTTTAATGCTTCTATGGTCTTTAATATGACTGAAGTTTTCCCCGATGAAGGTGGTCCTGAAAACACTATTAAGTTCATATTATTCCTCCTGTTTTACTTCATGAAAGAGCTTCATACACTTATCAATTAACTCTCCAATATTATTGGATTTAATATAATCCCATCCAAGCCACATAAATTTTTGTTCTGGAGATAGTTTATTGTCTATTCCAGGAATTGTAGTTGGGAATTTTCCGTTGTTTGATAAAAGCTCTCCAACTTCCTTGGAAAATATATAGTCTACTATTGGTTTTGTTCTTTCTCTAGCCTTGCTCTTAGTCAATAAAAAGATTGGACTAATTATAGCTCCATCCTCTGGCCATTGGGTTTTTAAAGGACTATCTGGCCTTACCATATTGGTGAAAAAGTAGGGCATTATTGTTACCGTTGGTACAGTAGACTTGTTTTTCCTTATATGGGATTTTACCATTTCTGCTGGATGCATACTCCTAAACTGGGCCTTGCCTAATTTTCTAATACCGTCTTCCCCGTACTTTTTGTAGATATTTAAAAGTATGGCATTAAATAAGTCATTGTCCATAGTAGGTATAGACACTGAGCCTTCATATTCTGGCTTCAATAGGTCTTCCCATGTCCTTGGAAAATCCCTACCCTTTAATTCCTCAGTATTTACCATGAATACAGCAGGTACTGCTCCTATGATGGAATATTGTCTTTCTGGGTCCTTTAAATCTATTTCTTGGTTATCAAAATCCTCATTTAACTTTTCTAGGCCAGTTATATCTTGGAATACTTCATTTTCCTTAAACTTACCCATTAAGTCCTTATCAAAAAATAAATCAAATCCAGCTGATAAATATATGTCTGCCAGTGAGTCCTCATTGCCTGCTTCAATCTTTTCTCTTAACCAATTTACACCCATGTGGGCAGATTGTAAGTCGTATTCAATATTTAATTGAAGTCTCTCCTTGTTTTCTTCTATCCAATTGTTAAAACCTTCTAACAAGGGTACTCTTACTGGGCAAGGCAAGATCCCTTCCACTTTAACATCAGCATTTATGTCTGCCTTCTTTGTAATCAAAGTGGAGTCTACTGAATTTCTATTCTGTTCTATTGCTTCTATTAGCTTCTCAGTAAAGATTTCCAAGTTAACCTTCTTTGATTTACAGGCCATTTCTAAAGAAATTGTCTTGCCCATTAACTTTCTCATTTTTTCATTGGCCAAGGGTTGAAATCCATTGGCTACAAATACTTCTATGGTCTCTGGATATTTTTCCGTTATGTCATAAACTTTATCCTTAACATCAAAATATTTATTCACTTTACCCCTCCTAAATAGGAATCGATTTTATCGTTAGGTTTATTATACCATTTAAGAAAAAAAAGTCGGTAACCATTGTTACCAACTTTATTTGTTATATAATATGTCTTTTTTCAACTCTTCTGCCTTTTCTGCTCCTAATAAGTATTTGATTATTTCTATAGCAAAATCTACTGCTATGGCTGGCCCCCTTGCAGTTATCATATTCCCATCTACTACTACCCTTTCTTCCTCATATATGCCGTCTTTTAGATCTCCTTCAAAACCTGGATAGGAAGTAACCTTTTTGCCTTTTATAATACCTGCCCTTTCAAGGACTATTGGGCCTGCACATATGGCAGCAGCCAGCTTACCCTTGTCATAAAGGGTCTTAACTATTTCTACTACTCTACTATGGTCCCTTAAATTTGTTGCACCTGGTATTCCACCTGGTATTATTACTCCGTCATAGGAATCTAAATCTGTTATTTCATCAATTATTTTATCTGCAAGGACTGTTACTTGGTGGGCACCCTTAACCTCCTTGTCAGAAGTTATGGATACTGTGTCTACTACTATGCCTTTTCTTCTTAGATAATCTACTGTTGTTAAGGCTTCAACCTCTTCAAATCCTTCGGCTAAAAATACAATTACCTTCATCTAAATACCTCCCTTTGCATACTCTTTATATTCTTACCCAACTAGAAATAAATTTAGTCTATTTTTGTGCCTTCCATCTGCCTATATGACATTAAAAGAATAAAAATATAATTTTTATGTTTAATGCATACCCCCTATGGGTATATTAGGTTTAATAATACTATTAGGAGCGTGCTAAAATGGAAATAAGATATGAAAAAACTACTGATAAATCCTTTGAAGAGGCTATTACCAGTATAACAGAAGCCTTAAAGGAAAGAAAGTTTGGAGTACTATGGCAACTAAACTTCAAAGAAAAAATGTCTGAACATGGAATTGACTTCCCCCATAATTTTGCAGTATTAGAAGTTTGCAACCCCCAAAAGGCTAATGAAGTCTTGACCAAACATCTGGACATGGGTTATTTCCTACCTTGTAAAGTTGTAGTTTATGAAAAGGATGGTATTACCAGAATAGGAACTGCAAAGCCTAAAGTCCTGATGTCAATGGCTGGATATGATGACCTAGAGCATATAGCCATTGAAGTAGAAGAAATTTTTAAAGATGCCATAGATAATGCTGTATAGAAGGTACTGAAACAGTACCTTTTTTTTATTTACCTTCATATGTTTATATAATATAATGGTTATAACTCAAAATAGAAGGAAGGTATAATATGAATACTTTTATATTAAAACTAATAGCCTTGGTCTCCATGATTATAGACCATTATGGAGCCATATTCCATGAAGACATTATGGCCTATAGGATGATAGGAAGGATTGCCTTCCCCATCTACAGTTTTCTACTGGTAGAAGGATATTTTCATACTAGTGATTTTAAAAGATATGCCAAAAGGCTATTTATCTTTGCTTTAGTATCTGAAGTATTCTTTGATTTTGCCTTCTACGGTAAAATCTACCTTGGGCATCAGAATATATTCTTTACCCTGTTTTTAGGCTTAATGACTATGCACTTTATGGATAATAAGGATGGCAGGTATAAGCTTAAAAAAAATACGGTTTTATTCCTAGCTATTATATTGTCAACCTTCTTATTTGTAGACTACGCCTTTATGGGCATAATATATATACTAGCTTTTTATTACAATAGGGAATTTCCAACTAAGAAAAAATTTCTCAACTTAGGCCTGATTATGTTAATCATAAACCTAGCCTTTACCTCCCTTGTTCAACAGTTTTCCCTCCTAGCCCTACCCCTTATATATTTTTATAATGGAAAGCTAGGACCTAAGAATAAGGCCTTGCAACTATCATTTTATGTTGCCTATCCACTCCATTTATTTTTGTTTTACTTAATTAAGATGAGTCTATAACTGAAAAGCCTATTAATGGAGTTTTATTGGGGTATTATAGTTGTAATCAAAGAATTGAAATTTCAAGGAGAAGACTATGAAAAATATAAAGAAATTGGGCCTAAAAATCTTATCTATCCCCCATATCAGTTTAAAAAAACATTATAAGGCCTATCGTAAAGTATTAAATATAATAAATCCTCCTATAGAGCCTATATACAAGGTTCTAGACCATAAGATTATAAAGGACAAGAGGGAGATACCTGTTCGGGTCTTTATACCAAGGAAGAATCCCCTACCTAAGCTATTGATCTTCTTCCATGGTGGTGGATGGGTAACGGGCAACATAGATACCTATACTAATGTCTGTGCCAATATGGCCAATAGGACTAACCATACTGTTGTTTCAGTGGATTACCGCCTTGCTCCGGAACACCCCTTTCCCCAGGGCTTAGAAGACTGCTACTGGGCTACTAGGGAAATATTCTTAAACTGTGAAAAACTAAATTTTAAAGAAGATGATATTAGCTTAATTGGAGATAGCGCTGGTGGAAATCTAGCTGCTGTAGTTTCCCTTATGGCAAGAGACAGGGGAGAATTTTTACCCAAAAAACAAATCTTAATATATCCCGCTACTTATTATGACCATAGTGAAGCTTCTCCATTTCCTTCTGTAATTGAAAATGGGAAAGATTTTATAATGACTTCTAAACGGATACAAGACTACATGGACTTATATGTAAAAAACATGGAAGATAGGTTAAACCCCTATGTGGCACCCCTCCTATCAGATGACTTATCAAATCAACCTAAAACCTTAATCATTACAGCAGAATTTGACCCACTTAGAGATGAAGGGGAGGCCTATGGTATCAAACTTAAAGAATTTGGAAATGATGTAAAAATATATAGGATTAAAGATGCCCTCCATGGCTTTCTTTCTAGTCCTTTAAATACCAACCATACAGATGAATTGTATGATATACTAAACTCATTTTTGAAAGATTAGAGTAAAATTAAAAAATAAAAACGTTCATTTGACTTCAAGATTGTATGTTTTCTGTATATAACATGACACGAATAAATTTTAAACCCCCTCGACCTTCCAAATTTGAAGAAGTCTGACCACACGTAAAAAATTATATAGGTGAAAATAATTATGAAACAAAGAAAAACAAATTGGACAAAACTAGATAATGCTTCTAAGTATTTTCCTGCAGTGGCTAACAATAAGGATACTAAGGTATTTAGGCTTGCTTGTGAATTGTATGAAGAGGTAGATCCTATTGTGCTTCAACAAGCCTTAGACCTGACTATGGAAAGTTTTCCTTTATTTAAGTCAGTTCTAAGAAGAGGGTTTTTTTGGTACTATTTTGAATCTAGTAATCTAAACCCAAGAGTAGAATTGGAATCCACCCCTCTTTGTGCCCCTCTTTATATTAAGCATAGGAGAAATTTACTTATTCGTGTATCCTATTATAATAAGAGAATTAATTTAGAAATTTTCCATGGACTTACAGATGGGGCTGGGGTTGTTTGGTTTATGGAAAATCTCATTTATCACTATATGACCATAAAGTACAGGGAAAGATTTGAAGGTAAGGTCCCACCCTTAAACCCTAGGGCTTCCATCAGCCAAAAAATGGATGATAGCTTTGGAAAGAACTATAGTGACGATATCAAAAGACAAAATGGAGGAAAATTAAAAATAAGTAAAGTATATCAAATAAATGGCAGTAGAAATGATGAAAATAGGACTAAGCTAATAGAGGGGTCAATGTCTGTTAAGTCTGTATTAGCTTTAGCCCATGAATATAATACTACCCTAACTATATTTTTGACTTCCCTTCTCCTCTATTCTATTTACAAGGAGATGCCTGTCAATAAAAGGAAAAAATTAGTAGTATTATCTGTGCCTATTAATTTAAGACAGTATTATGATTCTAAAACTGCAAGAAATTTCTTTTCCACCATGACTATTAGTTACGATTTTAAAAATAATAGTTCAGATTTTAATGAAATAATCAGACATGTAAGGGAAGAATTTAAAAGGAAATTAACTAAGGAACAATTAGATAAGCAATTGAAGTATTTTGTGTCTTTGGAGAAAAACTTATTGGCTAGGATAGTTCCCTTGAGCATAAAGGATTTTGTTCTCAGGATAGCTGATAAGCTTAATGACAGGAAAATAACCTCATCTATTTCAAATATAGGTAGAATTGTATTTTTTGAAGATTTTAAGGACTATATAAAGCAGTTCAGCGTCTGTGTCAGTGCAAGAAGGCCTTTAATAACCTTGTGTTCTTATAAAGACAATTTAGTCATTAGTTTTACTTCCCCCTTTGAAGATACAGATATACAAAAAACCTTTTTTCAACTCCTTTCAGATAGTGGAGTTGAAATCCAAATCACTTCAAACATTTAGAAAGTAGGATTCTTATGAAATATTGTAATCATTGTAAAGTTTATATAAGGGATAAGAGAGATAAATGTATCTTATGTGGAAATCTTTTATCTACTAGTGTAGATGGTGTTGAAGAGGATATTTTCCCAAAAGTACCCCCTATATATGCAAGACACCTGGCCATAAAGATAATGGCCTTTATATCTATCGTTATAATAGTCTTAAGTTTTTCTATAGATCTTATATTTCCATCAAGAATTAGATGGTCGATTTTCGTCTTTCTAGGTCTAATAAGTATGTGGATTGGCCTGTTCTCTCTAATTAGTGGAAAATACCATATGCCAAGAAAAATAGTCCAACAGGTAGCTATTGTATCTATTCTTGCAATATTTTGGGATTGGAAAATTGGCTGGAAGGGTTGGTCCTTAGATTTTGTAATCCCTATTGCTTGCATGGGAGCCATGATAACGATTTACGTAATAGCTAAGATTATGAAATTAAGCATTAATGACTATATTACTTATGCCTTAATCGATGGATTGTTTGGTATTGTACCCTTATTATTTATGCTATTGGGATGGACAAATGTTATCTATCCAACGGTAATCTGTGTGGCCTTAAGCATAATATTTTTATCTGCCTTATTTATCTTCCATGGTAAAGATATTATAGAAGAGTTAAATAAAAGGATGCATATATAAAAAAAGAGACATAAAATGCCTCTTTTTTTGTCCTATTTTTTACCTATGGATACTCTCCAAACCTCTGGCCCTTCCTCCAGGTATTCCCATTCAAACTGTCCTTCTCTTTCAGCTAGCATTTGATAATGTAATGGTTTTGGGTCATGGTCGTTAGTTAGCTCCATTTTTTCACCTGGTTTTAGCGAGTCAAAGGTTTCAAAAATTACTCTATGTTTATCCTTTGGGGCATATTCCCTAGCATCTACTTTTTTCGCAAACATATTGTACCTCCTAAATATTTTTTTGGTTTTTTATATAGTACCCAGAATATTAATAGTATTCCCTGGTGAAAATATTAATAGTTTTTCATTTTTTTGATAAAGTACCTATATAGCCAAAACCAGATTCCGTAGATGATTAAAACGATTATTAAGGTTATTATTCTCTCTTGGCTTGTGCCATCTGCCATTAAAACAGGGCCAATACCAAAAAAGCTTATTAGTAAAAATAAAATTATAAATATTATATGGCCTATTATTTTCATCATAGATTCCTCCTAAATAATCAATCACTCTATAGTGATATTATATATATCCCTAAAGAGTGATTTTTATATATTATTTAAGCAGCAAATTGGCTATGGTATAATTTGTAATAATGCCCTTTTCTCTCCAACAGTTCTTCATGGCTGCCAGCTTCCACTATTTGCCCCTTATCTATTACCATAATAATATCTGCATCCCTTATAGTTGATAATCTATGGGCTATAATAAATGTTGTCCTATTTTCCATTAATTTTACCATGGCTTCTTGAATTTTTAGTTCCGTCCTAGTATCTACTGAGGACGTGGCTTCATCTAGTATAAGGATGGAAGGGTCAGCCAATATTGCCCTAGATATGGCTAATAATTGTCTTTGGCCTTGGCTAAGGTTAGTTCCACCTTCATTTAAGTAGGTGTCATAAGCCTTAGGCAGCTTGCTAATGAAATCATCTGCCCTAGCTAAGATGGCAGCTTTTTCTATTTCTTCCTCTGTTGCATCTAGCCTCCCATATCTTATATTTTCCCTTATAGTACCGGAGAACAAATAGGTATCCTGCAGTACCATGCCAAAGATCCTTCTTAGGCTATCCTTTTTATAATCCTTTATATTTATGCCATCTATTAATATTTCTCCCTTTTCTATTTCGTAAAAGCCTGTCAATAGGTTTACTATGGTAGTTTTGCCTGCCCCTGTAGGACCGACTAATGCTACATTAGTGCCAGGCTTAACTTTAAAGGAGACATTTCTTAAAACCGGTTCACCTTCTTCATATTCAAAAAAGACTTCTTTAAACTCAACTTGTCCCTTTATATCTTTGGTTTCTATTGCATGGGGACTGTCCTGTCTTTCTTCCACTTCATCTAGGATTTCAAATACCCTTTCTGCACCTGCAATACCAGATTGCAAAGTATTGAAGGTATTGGCAAGTTCATTCAAAGGTCTAGTAAACTGCTTTGAATAGGATATAAAGCTGGCAATTACTCCAATTGAAATCATGCCCTTTACTGCTAAAATACCTCCTAGTATGGCTATAACTCCAAAGCCAAAGTTATTGATAACGTTCATTAGGGGCATGATAAAACCTGACCAGATTTGGGCCTTAACTCCCACATCTCTTAAAACATTGTTTTGCTCTTTGAATTCTTTGATTACCTTTTCCTCATTGTTAAAGGCCTTAACTACGAATATACCCCCTATGGTCTCCTCTATATGGCCATTTAAACGGCCGAGGGTTTTCTGTTGTTGGCTGAAATAGGCCCTAGTCCTGCTGGCTACAAATTTTGTTAGGAAATACACCATAGGCACAGTTATTAAACTGGCTCCAGTCATTATAGGGCTTAAATAAATCATCATAACTAAGGAACCAACAATATTAACACTTGATGCCATAAGTTGGACTGTAGTTTGTGAAATAGTAATGCTAACATTATCTATATCATTAGTTGCCCTACTCATTATTTCTCCATGGGTGTGCATATCAAAGAACATAATAGGTAAGGACTGTAGCTTATTAAATAATTCTTCCCTTAAGTTATATACTACCCTTTGGGCAACCCCTGCAACTATATATTCTTGTAAGAAAGTCAAGCCATTATCTAAAATATATACAGATAAAAGTAATAATACTATTAGTCTCAATCTTTCAAATTGGACTGAACCTATACCTGGAAAAATAGCATCTACGGCTTTACCAATTAAAAAAGGAACGGATACACCTAACAAGCCAGATATCATGATTAAGAAAAATGTAATTAAAAGCCACTTTCTTTCTACCTTGAAGAAATTCCATAATCGCTTTAAGGTATATCTTATATCCTTTGGCTTCTCTACAGTAAGCCTTGCATAGATACCTCCCCCTGCTAAGCCTGCAGGCCTTCTCCTCCGTCTAGGATCCAAAGCTGACACCCTCCTTTCCTAATTGGGAAATGTAGATATCCCTGTATACTTGGCAAGTTTCCATAAGTTCTTCATGTTTTCCTTGCCCCACTATTTTTCCCCTATCTAATACTAAGATCTTATCTGCATCCATTACAGATGTAATCCTTTGGGCAATTAAAATAGTAGTGGTACTTTTTAAATAAGCCTTTAATTTATTTCTTATTTTCCTTTCAGTAATTAAGTCTACTGCGGAAGTACTGTCATCTAAAATCAAGATACTAGGTTTTTTAATTAAGGCCCTGGCTATGGAAATTCTCTGTTTTTGCCCTCCTGATAAATTTACTCCACCCTGGCCTAGGTAAGTATCATAACCTTCATTGAAAGACATGATAAAATCATGGGCTTCTGCTATCTTAGCCACTTCTTCCACCTCTTGGTCTGTGGCATTTTTGTCTCCCCATTTTATGTTGTCCTTTATGGTACCAGTAAATAATAATACTTTTTGGGGAACTATTGAGATCTTTTCCCTTAAATCATCAAATTTCATATGCCTAACATCTACATTATCAATTTTTATACTTCCTTCCACCACATCATAAAACCTTGGTATCAACTTTACTAGGGAGGATTTTCCAGACCCTGTAGACCCTATGATAGCTAAGGTTTCACCAGGGTTTACGGTAAAACTAATGTCTTCAAGTACCCATCTGCTATTGTTATAGTATTTAAAATATACATTTTTAAACTCCAATTGGCCCCTTTCCCTTGTAAATTCTATGGGGTCTTCTTTTACTATCATGGAAGGTTCAGTGGCAAATACTTCTCCTATCCTTTCTGAAGAGGCCTTGGCCCTAATAAACATGTTTAGTATCCGTGTCATCATAACAAGGGAGTGGAGAACCTGAGTCATATAGTTTACAAAGGCCATGATTTTGCCAACTTCCATATCCCCTGTATTTACCCTGATACCACCTAGCCATAGGACTAATACTATTCCTATATTTACTGTTAAGGCTACAGTAGGATTAAAAACTGCCATAACCCTCATGCCCTTAAGGGTAATACTCTTAAGTCCTTCATTAACCTTTCTAAACCGGTCTTTTTCGTAATTAAACCTGTTAAAGGCCTTTACAACCCTAATACCAGCTAGATATTCCCTCATTACTCC
>JAAYFT010000012.1 GCA_012728125.1 Tissierellia bacterium
AAATTTAATAATTTCTTCAAAGGAAAAAAGAGATGTTTGTCGAATATACATGTTAAGTGATTTCACCCCCATCGTTTTTTGTTTCGGTGTCACTTAACATATTCGATATTAATGGGGTGAAATCCTTCTTTGTTATTGTAGAAATTAGTAAAATCAACGTTTTTAAATTATGAAATTTACTCAATTATTCATATAATATGATAGGGCCAAAAGTAACAAATGTAAAGAATCTACCGTTGTTACTGAAATAAAAAAGATATATAATTAATTTATTAGTATCAGGAGGTTGAATAATGAGATTAACCATAGCCATAGTAGGAGCAACAGGTGCAGTAGGACAAAAGATGTTAGAAACACTAGCAGAGAGAAATATACCAATTAAGGAACTTAGGCTTTTCGCCTCGGAAAAGTCAGCAGGAAAAAAGCTACAATTTAAGGATAAAGAAATAAAGGTAGAATTATTAACAAAAGAAGCCATGGAAGAAAAATATGATTACCTATTATTTGCAGCAGGTGGTAAGGTCTCAGAAGAATTTGCACCTATAGCTGCCAAGGCAGGTAATATGGTAATAGATAATTCTTCACATTTTAGGATGAAGGAGCATATACCCTTAGTAGTGCCAGAAATCAATGGCCATGTTTTAAAGGGATATAGGGGTATAGTTGCCAATCCAAATTGTTCAACTACCCAAATGCTAATGGCCATAGGACCCATATATAAAAAGTACGGAATAAGTAGAATAGTAGTATCTACTTATCAAGCAGTGTCAGGTAGTGGATACAAGGCCATTGAGGAGTTGAACAATCAACTTAAAGATGAGAATTATCCTAATAAGGTATACACGAGAAAAATCAGTGGAAACTGCATACCCCATATTGATGTGTTTAATGAAAATGGATTTACTAAGGAAGAATTAAAAATGGTCTATGAAACCCACAAGATACTGGGAGATGATACCATTGAGATTAATCCAACGGCTGTTAGGGTTCCAGTTGTTTATGGCCATAGTGAATCTATCTATCTAGAACTGAAGGAAGAAGTAAATGTAGAGGAAATAAGGGAGCTATTAAAGAATTCTGAAGGCATAATAGTGGAAGATGAGCCTGAAGCAAATAAATACCCAACACCCTTGGAGGTAGCAGGCAGTGACTTCACCTATGTAGGCAGAATTCGAAAGGATATTTTTAACCCTAGGGCCTTATCCCTTTGGGTAGTGGCAGATAATTTAAGGAAAGGTGCAGCTACAAATGCCATTCAGATCATAGAAAAAATAGAGAAATTTAAAATGGAGGGATAGTCTATGTTTAAGGGTGCAGGTGTTGCACTGGTTACGCCATTTAAGGATGGGAAGTTTGACAAGGAAGCCTATGAAAGATTAATCGACTTTCAAATTGAAAACAAAACTCAAGCATTAATTGTATTAGGTACAACAGGAGAAGCTTCAACTATCAGCAAAGTAGAAAAGGCAGATATCATAACCACTGCAGTAGAAAGGGCAAATAAAAGGATACCTGTAATAGTTGGAGTTGGGTCAAATTCTACTGAACTGGCCATAGAGAATACAAAACAGGCAGAAAGCCTAGGGGCTGATGGTCTCCTCTTAGTTACTCCCTATTACAATAAATGTACTAATGATGGCTTGATAGCCCATTTTACAGCAGTTGCTAACTCGACAAAACTGCCTATAATCTTATATAATGTACCTGGACGGACTGGTGTTAATATGCCGCCAGAAGTGAATTTAAGCATGTCTAGGGTGGAAAATGTCATAGGAGTTAAGGAGGCCAGTGGAAATATATCACAGGTCCTTGAAATAAAGAGACTGGTACCAAAGGATTATATGATATACTCAGGTAATGATGACCAAGTAGTACCTATATTAGCCTCAGGGGGCCATGGTGTAATTTCAGTGGCTTCAAATATAATACCAAGGGAAATGCAAGATATGTGTGAAGCCTTCATGGAGGGAGATGTGGAAAAGGCTTTAAATCTTCAATTAGAGTACAAGAAACTAATAGACCTTCTATTCTCCGAAGTAAATCCTATTCCTGTAAAGGCGGCCTTAGCAGAGATGAAATATATAGAAAATGAATTGAGATTACCTCTTACACCTATGGGAGATAAGAATAAAATTAAATTAATTCAAGAGATGAAGAGATTTAATCTAATTTAGGAGGAGTATATGAACTTATTAATTAATGGAATAAAGGGATTTATGGGTAGGACTATTAAAGAATTAGCTCAGCAGGATAACTTTTGGGAAAATATCCATGGCTTAAGTAGGGAAAACCCTGTGCCAATGGAAGGCATTAAATACCATGTTTTAATGGATTTCACCCATGAATCTGCTTTGGATAGAGTACTACAGTTAGGCTTAGAGAGAAGATTAGCTCTAGTAATAGGGACTACAGGCTATAATGATGAACAGTTAGAAAAAATTAAATCTGCTTCTAAGGAAGTCCCCATCTTATATGCTACAAATATGGCCTTAGGCATGAACCTATTGTTCGCCTTAGTGGAAGAAGTAGCTAGAAAGATAGGGAAAGACGTGGATATTGAAATATTAGAGTCTCACCATAACAGGAAGAAGGATGCTCCTTCAGGCAGTGCCATAACCATAGCTGAATCTATAGAAAGAGGCCTTGGTGAAAGGAGAAGATATCAACACGGCAGGCAGGGCCAGTGTCCTAGACAAAAGGGTGAAATAGGCATCCATTCCATTAGGGGAGGCAATATAGTAGGGTATCACGAGGCCAATTTCATTGGAGAGTTAGAATCCATAAAAATTAGCCATGAAGCCTATGACAGGAAGGTTTTTGCCAAAGGAGCTTTAGAGGCAGCAAAGTTTATCATAGGAAAAGAACCGGGACTTTATAGTATGAAGGATGTATTATGTCTGTAATGAATAATTTTGTATAATGCACAATGCACAATTCACAATTGTTGGGGTCTAGCTTTAGGGGATCTTTTATGATCTAATTTAGCAAACCATATTGAAATTTCCTAAATGATCTTGTGACAGACTCCAAAATTTTCTTAGCAATTGTGCATTGTGCTTTGTGAATTGTGAATTGGTTAAAGGGTGATTATATGAAAAACAAGATACTAGAAAAATTAAAGCAAAGTGAAGATTTCATATCAGGTCAAGAAATATCAAAAGAACTCCATATGACCCGGGCTGCCATATGGAAGTATATAAATATCCTAAGGGAAGATGGATACAACATAGAATCTGTACCCAGCAAGGGCTATAGGTTAGTATCCTTACCTGACATACTTAGTTACGAGGAAATAAAGGAATACTTAAAGACGGACTTTATGGGAAGAAGTATCTACTATTTTAACTCTATAGATTCTACTAACAAAAAGGCCAAGGAAATAGCCCAAGATGAACAAGAAGGCACTGTTATAATAGCAGAGGAACAAACAGCAGGTAAGGGCAGGATGGGTAGAAGCTGGGTATCTCCAAAGGGTAAGGGTATTTGGATGAGCCTTATACTGAAACCTACTATGGAGCCCATGAAGGTTCCAAAGCTAACCCTAATAGGTGCAGCAGCAGTCCACAAGGCCTTAGAGAATATGAAGATCAAGGCCCAGGTAAAATGGCCCAATGATATATTAATAGACGGGAAGAAAATCTGTGGCATATTAACCGAAATGAGTGGAGAGCTAAATATGGTAAACTATGTAATTATGGGCATAGGAATCAATGTTAACTTAGATGAGAAAGATATACCAGACCAATTAAAGGACAAAGCCACATCCCTTAAAATCAGCACTGGAAAAGAAATCAATAGAAAAGAACTTACGGCAAATATATTAAATGAATTTGAGAAATTATATATAAGCTTTAAAGAGAAAGACCAAATGAATGAAGTATTAAAAATCTGCAGGGAAAATTCTATTTTACTGGGAGAAGAAGTCAAGATAATTAGGGGAAATGATGTAAGAATAGGTAAGGCTATAGATATAAACGAAAATGGAGAACTATTAATTAAATTTGAAGGAGATAAGGTTGAAAGTATTATTGCTGGAGAAGTTTCATTAAGAGGAAACGATTAATAGTGAATAACTAATAGTGAAGAGTTGCAATTCACAATTCACAATTTTCGTCAATTGACAATTGACAATTATTAGAGTTAGAGTTTGGTGCCATTTATTCTAATAATTATACTGTGTATTATGTGCTGTGAACTGTGAATTGTTTAAGCATTTAGGAGTTAATTATCCACAATTTTAATAACTGGTAAGGACTTTATAGCCACTAATGAAGCCACTATTAGTTTTAATATATCTCCAGGTAAGAAGAGTAAGCATCCCATGTTGAATACAGCACTAAAAGACAAGCCCTTACCTAATACTATATTTAAAATATAATACATATAGGGAAGGCCAAATAAATAGGTAACTATAGTACCTCCTAAGGAAGCTAGCCAGATATGAAGGGCTGAGCTTTCTTTTTTTAAATAGGCAATTTTACCTACAAGATAAGCTGCAAATACAAAGCCTATTAAAAAACCAAAGCTAGGCTTCATTACTGTTTGAAGTCCACCAGTAAAACCCGCAAATATTGGTAGGCCAATAAGACCCAAAATTAAATAGATCAACTGAGATAAGCCACCTAACTTAGGTCCTAAAATCAAGCCCGATAGCAGGACAAATAGGGTTTGCATAGTAATAGGCACTTCTCCCAAAGGAATACTGATAAAGGCTCCTATGGAAGTCAAAGCTGCAAACATAGCCACAAGGGTCATTTGTCTAATTGTAAGTTTCATCTCTACCTCCATTGTCAACTAAAATAATATTTGTGGTTTACAATACTATAATATATAAGTGGTATCGTGATGTCAATGAAGAAAAAATAAAGTTTTTTCCAAAAAATAGTTGACATATAAATAATATATG
>JAAYFT010000098.1 GCA_012728125.1 Tissierellia bacterium
CCTATAAGAAGGGAGTAATAGCCACAGATATCTTTATCACCTACCTGGTGGACTTGACCAATAAAGGGGATTATGGTGATGACTCCTATGCTTTCCTAGTAGATAATGAAGGAAATATAGTAACCCACATAAATCCCGAGTTTAATCCAGACCCAGACAAGGGATTTATAAATGCTGAGGACATATTAGATAATAGGCTTTCAGTTATTATGAATAGTGAAGGCTTAAGGATAGAAGACAGGCTAATCAAGGATTTTGACGGTGTTGAAAGGTTATTCTACTTTGGTGAAGTAGGGGATTCGGGCTGGAAGGTTGGGGTAGCCCTAGCTAAAGATGTTGTATTGGGCAGTATTAATAGGGTTATTAGCCTAACTGTAGGAGCCATAATAGTCATAATAGGGGTTTCTGCCTTAATTGCTTCATTTTTATCTAATTCAGTAACGAAGCCAATTAACGAGTCTGTGGCAATTGCGGAGAATATTTCTAATTTGGATTTATCTATAGCTATTGATGATGAAAAATTAAATAGGATAGATGAAATGGGACAACTATATAGGTCTTTTCAGCTGATTATTAATAGGCTAAAAGAATTTATGCAAAGCATGGATGAATCCATTGCTTTGAATCAACAGATACATGATGAAACTTTAGAAAAGATCAATTATCTGATGGAACAGGCAGAAGACACTTCTGCAACTACTGAGGAATTATCTGCTGGTATGGAAGAAACTTCAGCTTCTGCCATAGCAGTTGATCAATCTTCTACTAATATACAAAAGTCTATAGAAGATTTTGTTGAAAAAATGGAAGATGGGGTCAATGCTTCTAGTGAAATCAGCAAGAAAACTGATGAACTAAGGGAGCAATTTGTACAAGCCAAGGATAGGTCCATGGATTTATATACTAGTGTTAGAAAAGAAATTGAGAAGGCCATTACTGCCTCTAAGGAAGTGGAAAAGATCAACATCCTATCCAATGCAATACTTGGCATTTCAGAGCAAACTTCACTTTTAGCCTTAAATGCTGCCATAGAGGCTGCAAGGGCAGGAGAATCTGGCAGAGGCTTTGCTGTTGTGGCAGATGAAATAAGGAAGCTGGCGGAAAGTTCCAATGAAACAGTAGAAGAAATTCAAGCTGTTACAGAGGGTATAACTGCTGCTGTAGAAGAGTTGATAGATAGGACAAGTCTAGTTATGAATTTCATGGAAAAGGATGTAGTTAAGGATTATGAAATAATGGTTGAAGCTGTAAACCAATATAAAAATGATGGGGCTTATTTAAATAAAGTCATCCTAGATTTACACAATACTACTGAAGACTTAGCCAAGGCAGTAAATGAAATAACCATGTCTATGAAGGAAATAACCATAACTGTAGAACAATCGACCATATCAACTACCAATATAGCAGAGAAGAATATCAATATAGTAAATGCCATAAGTGAGATAAATTCTATTATTGAAAAGAACAAGGAGATATCGGAAAGGTTGAGTATAATAGCGTCCCAGGTAAAACTTTAACTAA
>JAAYFT010000099.1 GCA_012728125.1 Tissierellia bacterium
TGGAGTGTCAAACAAACAGGAGTAGGAATATCCGAAACTGGGCACGATGAACAAGGAAGGAAACATAAACTTTTATAAGGTTTGATTTAAACTTTATAGAGTTTTATAAGTTTTCTGTAACGGTTAAGTTATGATACAAGATCTAAAAAAGGTACAATATCCAAAACGGACTATTATTATAATAATATTAATTTTAATAGGATTATTTTCAAGGTTTCTAGTAGCAAAGCTAGTAACAGATCCAAGTTTTAATGCTGCAACCATAGAATCACTAGAAGAGAAGAAAACTACAGTTTTAAAACTAGCAGCAACAATGACAGCATCATCAACAGCCTTATCATTGCTCCCAGGTGATGTAGCTCTGCCAATTGCAAATCAAATGGCAGAGCTAAACAAGTATTTCATAATGGTCATAAGCGCAATTATATTAGAGAAAGTCTTGGTTTCAGTAGTTGGCCATGTAACATTTTCTTATATAATTCCTATAGCATGTCTACTAGGAATAGGATACTTGTATTTAAAGCTAGATATTATTAGAAACTTAGCAATAAAACTAGCCATATTTGGAATAGTTATATTTGCTGCCATACCTGTAAGTATAAGAATAAGCGACTTAATATATTCTACACACCAAGCTTCATTGGAGCAAACAGTTGAAATAGCCAATGAGAATAAGGAATATATTGAAGAGAAGAAAGAAGAATTTGCAGAAGAAGATAAAAACTGGATGGAGAGAGTTGGCAATTACTTATCTAATTTCACTTCAAAAATAGGTCTTGGCATGTCTGAAATAGTAAAAAAGGGAGAAGACACCCTCAATAAGTATATAGATGCAATTGCCGTTTTGATTATATCTACCTGTGTTATTCCAATAATCGTATTATTATTTTTTGCTTGGATCATTAAAATCCTATTTGGCTTTGAAATTAGGCTTCCAAAGAAAAAGGAATAACTGAGGATGTCTAATAGATCAATACTTGAGAGAAATCCACAAAGGATAATAATACATTTTTAGTATCAAAACACCCCTACTTATTGTAAGGGTTTTTTAGTTCATATTCATATTTTTACTAGGCAGTATCATATTATAAAACATTAGTAGAGCCCCTGCAGTAGTCCTAATAGCTAAAGGAAGACCACAGCGGGAGATCCGATAAAATCTAGTCTTATCATCTTCTATATCCTTAAACTTTCTATAGATTTTTAAAGCTACCCTTGAATTAAACCTAATATAATCTTCAATGGTGTCTAAAAGATAGGCTCCTGTGCTAACATCAAACTCTTTTATATATTCATAAGTATCCTTTATAAAATTTTCATATTGACGATGATCATCTAGTAGCCTTATATTGGCGTGTTGGGGTACTGTCATATCTTGAATAATATGCAGGGCAGCACCTAAATAGAATAAGGACTTATTGAATTCTCCCTTAATCCAATACTGAATGGCTTTACTATAATAATCGATGCCTAAGTCCATTGCTGAGTTCCTTCCGTACATACCTTTCTTTTTATAAGGGTTATAAAAATGGTTTGTACTTTTAAAATCTTGATCTGCCCATACTGCCCCTTCATTTATGCTATCGATGTAACTAGTAAAAAAATTGTATTCAGTCAAATATTTGTCGTTCTTAAGAACATTAAGGGCCTTGTAATTAATAAATATATGGACCTTACAGTGGGTATTTATTATTGTTTTCTTTATTGGATTTGCTATTGTAAAAACAGTATTTAACATATTATTATAAGTCGATTCGAAAAAATCCACTTTAACCACTACCAATATATGATTATGTTCCATTACCAAGCTTTTATCTTTAAAATAGTCTATCCATATGTAGTCAAAGTATACTATATAGAAAATATGAAGTATTATAGTATGCCTAGAATTAGGTCAACTTTACAAAAAAAGGTAATTTGATATAATAGAATTATAAAGGTTATTATTCTCATCTTATATTAACAATTCTACCATTAGCATTTTTTAATCTATTCTAATTTTCACATTATATTAGTTTTTAAGTTCATAAAATAAATTCTTATGCTTTTCCAAAGCTTATTTTACCATGCAAAAAAATAAAAGGAGATGATGTAAGTGAAAGTAGGCGTCTTTTGGAGAAGGTTCAGGAATGTTGAACAACAAATGAAGCTTACTCCAGACAAAATCTATGATGATGCATATGAGGAGGCCTATCATCATTTTTCTGCATTAAAGAAGGCTGGATATGATGCTAGCTTAATTGAATGGAGAAAGGACCCAAGGAAGACTTTAGAGAGCATTACTAAAGAAAAGGTAGATATTATTTTCAATGCATCTAGCCTTAAGGAAATTACTTTTTTAGAAACCTTTGGGATTCCCTATGTTGGCTCAGGTTTAGACTTAGTATCCTTAGACAAGGCACAGAGGAAGGAAATCGTAGCCTATAATAAACTCCCCACTCCTGGTTTTGCCATAGCTGATGACCCAAACAATATTCCTGAAATCAGCCTAAATTATCCTCTTTTTGTAAAGCCCATAAAGGGTAGGGGCAGTGCAGGAATAAGCGAAGAAAACATAATAAACAAGTATGAAGACCTGCCCAAGGTAGTAAAAAAGATAACAGAAAAAATTGGGCAAAAAGCATTAATTGAAGAATTTATAAAAGGTAGGGAAATAACTGTTGGGATCATAGGCTATGAAAATCCAATAGTTCTACCCATTGTTGAAATAAAATACAATTCTGCTAAAACCAATACATTTGAACATAAAATGTATGATAGGGAAATAATAAATTGTCCAGCAGAGTTTACAGAAGAGGTAGAAAATAGGATAAAGACCACAGCATTAAATATATATAAATCACTTAATGCAAAGGATTATTCAAGAATCGACATGATAGTAGATGAAGAAGGAACACCATACTTCCTCGAGATCAACACTTTTGCAGGCTTAACAATGGCATCTGAAAAAGATGAAGAAGGTAATATGAAAGTTCATCATGGCTATATGGGCTACGCTGCAAAGGCTGCAGGCATGACTCCATCAGAATTTATAGGCAGGATTTTAGAAAGTGCCATTGTAAGGTATGGTATAAAAGAGGGCAAAAAAATAACATCATAATAAACCAACAGTAGATTTGAACTACTGTTGGTAAATAAGAGCTAACTATTACATACGATTATTTTCATAAATCGATTTAAGGCAGTCTAATATTTCAATAATAGGATCTTTATCAATATTTTTATTTTCTACATTTTTAACTTCAATGCTTTTATTCTCTGTTTTTTCTTCATTTTTTTCTTTTACTTCTTCAATTTCCTTATTCTCATCAACTTCTTTATTTTCATTGAGGGAAATTTCATTTTCTTGGCTTATAATAATTGGGTATCCATTATTCCTAGTATTGTCAGCCATCTAAGCTTCCCCCCTATTAATAGAGTCGACCTTTTTAAACAGCTTATATATTTCCTCTTTGTTAAAACCACAATTATTAATTAAATGATCTGTAATTTCCTCAGGACTACTAGTAGTATAGAAATTACTGTTTTTACCTATATCATCTATGATCTTTTCATACAATTCTCTCTCTTCCGAAGTAAGGATATTATATAATTTCCTTAAATTAAAGCCTTTTCCAAGATTTAATTTATCCATATCTAGCACTCCTTACTATCCCTTGATATTCCAAAAACCTTTACACCTGGTTCTATTTCTATCATTTCAAAGTTTTTATTATTTATTGTGACTACGCCTTCTTCATTGATGTCTATATTTATGTCCATCCCTTCAAGATTTAATTTTTCAATATAATATGGACTAAAGACACATATTAGATTGTTGGTTAGTATTTATTTGGTTTGCAATTTTAGCACCCATATAGGTATTTTGTTTACCCTTTGGCAAGGATTTAGCCACTTCCTTAGACATAAAAGCCCTCCTATTCTACTATTTCGATTAATATGTTATGTAGGACAGTGTTAAATAGTTCCAATATAATAAAGAACTGCCTTAAATATGGAATATTTAAGGCAGTTCAAATCTATATTATAAAGATTTTTCTATCATTGACTTTAATATTTCTACACCTTGAGCCCTATTAGCACTTCTAATATTTGGTTGTTGAAATACGGATAAGATATCTTCAGCATTAGGAGGGTTTAGTGGGATATCAGATTCTATTCCTACACCTTTTAATGGTAGGTTTAATGGGTTAAATTCTTTAGAATTAAGCCTTAGACCATTTTTAGAAAAGCCTACTTTCAACTTCATTCCTCCTTCCTGTTGTAAATAGTCCATGTCAGATTATCTATTATAAAGGAATAATCCGTTTTGCTACTAGATATCTATTAGGTCATCATCAAATTGTGTTGCGATACCTATTTGAGCTTCAATTACATTAGCAACTTGAGCAGCAATGAGAGTTAATACTTGTAGCTGAACTTGAGTTACAGACTTTTGGTTCACTACTGATGCAAGTATGCGATCTGCCATTACTTACACCTCCTTCTTTTGTTTGTCTACTACATCATATGCATGTACACAAAATTTTGCTACGAAAAAAGCTGAAAAACTTTACAGTTTAAAAAAATCGTGAATTTGTCAAAAAAAACCTTATGATGAAATACATGTAAAACCAAATATTTCATTAATCTAATGGATAAAATAAAATCTAAGCAATGAGGGATAATAAATTTGATTAGTAATTTAGACTAAAAGAGGAGGTAAACTATGGAAGCTAAGACCAACTTTGAAGAAATAAAGGAAAGATTTATTGCTGCAGACTTAGATACAAAAATTGAGATATATACTACAGTTCAAGGTTTGTCAGTAGAACAGTATAAGGAGCTATTAAGAGTTTTTCCTATTAAGCATCTAGACAAATTAGAAAAGGCAATGGGATAGTAAGGGATTGGGATTTTATCTCAATCCTTTTTAAATTTATAATGAATGTGGTATTATATATAAAAAAACCTTTGGAGGGATATTTTTGAAAAGAATTCTTTTAGTCCTATTAGTTGTCTTATTATCTTTAGGGTCATTATTAATAGCTGTTGAAATCAACACTTTTAATAAAGAACATTATTTGGAAAATTATAAAAGCCATAATCAAGTGGCTATTACAGGCAAGTCCTTAGATGAACTAATGGAAATAACCGATGATCTTTTAATATATTTAAAAGGCAAAGCTGGAGACGAAATCTTGGAAGCAAATTTTAATAGAAGAGAAGTACTACATATGAGGGATGTTCAAGTATTATTTAAAATAGGGTATATATTGAAATATATGTCGATTATCTTATCTATAGCAATTATTGTTTATTTTATAAAAAAGAGAGAAATAGTGATTTTAGGGAAATATATATATAGGGGCTTATTTTTTAACTGGATAATACTAGCCTTATTGGGACTTTTAATATACTCAGATTTTAATAAGTATTTTACCTATTTTCATTATATCTTTTTCACCAATGATCTTTGGTTATTAAATCCAGCAACAGACCTACTAATACAAATGTTACCTGAAGAATTTTTCTCTTCCATGGCAACCAGTATTGGAGTATCATTTTTCATCATTGTGGCAATAATACAAGGAATAGGATATGTATTAGTTAGGAAAGGAAGAGGCAAGGGTGAAAAAGATCTTAAACTATTCAAAAAAATTGAATAGGGAAAAAGAAAGGCAAAGAGTATTGGAAAACTTCTATACTAAGCAGATGAAAAATGGAAAAACCACTAGGGCAGATATTTTAGATAAGATTGCTTTAAGTCTAGGTGCCTTATTATTTTTCGTGATACTATTAAATAGATTTATTGATAATCTTACTTTATCAGTATTTTTCAGCTCTATTATTGTAATAGTCCCAGTGCTTTATCTAAGAAAGTATAGGTTGAAATTGAGAGAAAAAAAGATTGAGGAAATTAAAAGGGAATATAAGAGAAAGCTGGAGGAAGAAAAGGTACTGCTACCAGATGAGGATATAGAGGATTATATCATATCTAGGTATTATGAAAAGAAATCAGAACTGAAAAAGAGTATTAATTTTCTAAACAAGGATAAAATATATAAGCTATATTTACTATTCATAGTTTTTTATATAATATCCTATTTTTCTCCATATCCCACATATTATAAGATTATGGCCATAGGTGCATTTATTTTAGCTACTATTATTGGATCCTATAATATAACAGAATATCTTAGAAAAAAAGATAACAATGATTTACTTAATAAGGATATTGATATATAATTATAATGTTAGTACGACAGAGTAGGTAAAGAGCGTCAAGTGTTAAGGGATGGGAAGTTGCCCTTAAACGAAGGATTCTTCATCTGCGATTCTTTACCGCATCCGCTGTCCCATTAAAGAAACTCCTTATCTTTAGTGTGGCAGTAGCTGTCACTAACAAAGAAAGGAGGTTTTAAAATGAATAAGAGCAAAATAAGTACAAGAACTCTTACTCAAGCTGGCTTTTTGACAGCAATTTCCATTGTATTAACCAGGTTTGTATCAGTAATGATCCCCTTAGTGGGAGGCCTTCCAGCCTTAAGGTTAGGTTTTGGAGAACTACCTATAATTATGAGTGGCCTATTATTTGGACCCTTTGTAGGTGGATTGACAGGCTTAGTGGCAGACCTAATCGGTGCTTGGGCCTTTCCACA
>JAAYFT010000100.1 GCA_012728125.1 Tissierellia bacterium
AAGAGGAACCTTTTGTTGAAATCCTGCCCTCTATAGAAGAAATAAGGATATTTTTTAATCCTTATATCAATGGAAATGGATCCCTTTCAAATATCAATGAAGATAATGAGGATATACTCCATGAAAAATATTTAATACACTATTACAATCTATTTGAAGGCATATTAAATATGGACCAACCTGTTTTTGAAAGCTGCTTTGAGAGAAATATATATGGGGAAAAGCAATATCATTATAAAATATTTAATCAAGAAGACACGGCAGAAGATACATTGGTCAATTATAGTACCAACTATGTACGAATTTATATTGACAATGATGGTTTATGGGGAATAGACTTAAGCTATAAGCAACTTTTGGATGGTGGAAACTCTAATGAGTACGAAAATACTGTAATTGAAAAGTTAGCCAAGAGAAATGAATTAGAAATAATAGGATATTATCCATTAATAAGCGAAGAGGAGGCAATTGAAAAAGTACTAAATAAGGAATACTTAAGCACCATAGAATATGATAGGGATGTTGACTTATCAGATATAATTAGTATTGAATTAATATATTATTGGGTACCTGTAAATAAAGAAATTCAGCCTGTTTATAAGGTATATTTAGATTTGAAAAATACTATAAATGATTACCAATATGAAGAAGAGGATTTAAATACTTATGGCATATTTTATGTTCCTGCTATAGAAAGTAAATACTTGGATCTCATGGGATCAAATTAAATAATAGATATATGGTAAAAGCCAGTTGATAAAAAAGTTTCAATATCAACTGGTTTTTTGTTTTAATTTATTTTCCTTCACATATAGTATAGTAATGATTCTATATTTACAGAAGAAATAAAAGGAGGAGTTTTTAGTGAAGGGTAAAGAAAAGATTAAATACTTAGTGTTAGGCATGATCATTATGGCAGTACTTAGCACAATGGTTGTACCGGCAATGGCAGAAATGGTCCAAAAGCAAATTACGATTCTAACAGGGGTTAATATTTATGTAGATGATGTGAAGCTTAATCCTGTAGATGTAAATGGAAGGCCAGTAGAAGTTTTTATCTATAATGGTACAACCTATCTGCCTGTAAGAGCAGTGGCAGAGGCTGTAGAGAAAGCAGTATCCTGGGATGGAAAAACTAGAAGTGTATTTATAGGAAAGCATGACTCAGAAGAACCTGCAGTGATGTTGCATGAATTAGATTACTTTGATAGTGGTGGCGGTACTTTCAAAACCTATACTGATGTTAAAGATAATCTGGGAAATACTTATGATTATGGAATGGAAATAAATGCAAGAAATGGTTGGAGAACATATTTTATTAATGGGAAATATAGTAAGATGAAAGGAAGATATATTCTTAATTATGATTATCGAAGTACGAAGATTGAAAATAGGTTTAAAGTATATGGAGATGGCAAATTACTGTACTCTTCACCTGTTATGACCGGTGGAGTTCATCCTATAGATTTTGAAATTGATTTGGCAGGGGTACTAGAGTTAAAAATAGAGATTACTCATGATGGAAGCACGCGACCAACATACCTGGTGAACACAGGCCTATATCAATAAGCACAATTGATAATAAGAGGATTGTCATTTTTAGACAAGACAGCTAGTTAGTTGTCTTGTCTTTTATTTTATTGTGGATTAACTGCTTGTTGTGAAGAATGATTATAGCTGAATAGTCCATAAGATAAAACATGTGGAATAA
>JAAYFT010000101.1 GCA_012728125.1 Tissierellia bacterium
TGGAATTTCCTTGAGGATCTATGTCTACAAGTGCAATTTTTTTCCCAAGTTTTCCAAGACCTGCACTAAGATTTATGGCTGTAGTAGTCTTCCCAACCCCTCCCTTTTGGTTGAAAATGGAAATAATTTTGCCCAAATCACCACCACCTTAAATTTGCCTAGTTTTATTCAATCCTAATTTAGAATTTTCTATATAATATAATATCATATATTTTAACTCTTTTGTAAATTTTTCAGTTTTGTAATGAGAATTTAATTAAAAAATGTTCCACGTGGAACATTTTTTGGAATAGGAGATCTTATTAGACCCATTTTCTCAAATATTTGATGAATATAATGGCTGTATTAATAGCATGTACTATTATTTAATTAAGCCTTACTATTATTATCTCTATATTCTTTAAGGCTAATGTATAGGCCACATAATAAATTCTTGAAGGTACATCACTATCACATGAACCTTGTAGAATCAATAGATCATAAAGGTCACTGATACCCTCTACATCCCTACTATGTTTAGACTGTATCTCTCTTAATATTTTCTCCTCTACCTTGTCCTTTAACAATATTCTATATCTCATATAATCACTCCAGTAAGTATTTTTTGTTCCTCCAATTAAGCAAATTTATTGAAAGAATCTTCTTTAGTAATCTCATATACAATAGCAGTTCTCACGTTTCCTAATTGGTCCCTCCATATATTTTCATGTATTCCAACTTTACTTGCTCCAATTTTTGCTTCGTAAACATGCTGGGCTCTTTTGTTTTCAAGCATGGTATCCCAAACTATTTTATTAATCGGAAACTTAGAATTAATAGTTTCATCTGTAAATAGGTACTCAAATAAGATCTTTATAATCTTAGTACCATATCCCCTATTCTGATAGTCTATATCGCAAATCTTCCAGCCTGGATATGCTGCCCTATCTTTAAAACTATAGCTCAATTCTCCTACAGGCTTTCCGTCAATTTCTATAATGCAGAGTTGGTTCAATTTCCCCTCCCTACTTTTTATATTTTCTATAATATCTTTTAGTGCCTCTCCTAGCCCATTTGGAAAACCTCCGTGCTCCATTACTTTTCCATCATTCCACCATTTGTTTAGTTGAATTGCATCTTGGATACTTGCACTTCTAATAACTATATTGTCCCTTTCTATCCTCATTCCTTGCCTCCTCTTAAGAAAATTTTTCAGAAGTAATTCTTTTTTTCTTCTTTTATATGTTTTCTTACATATAGGCCAATTAATATCATATATAGGAATCCTCCAAAGAATAAAACCATGGATAGCCAAGATAGAGAAGGTAAAAATATAGCTATAATAAAAGCGATTATTAATAAAACATATCCTCCATATGAAAAAATAGGGCCCCATGGTCCAAAAAGTTTTTTCATAACTTTTATGCTTATTGATGCATTTCTCATATCGTGTTGAAACCCCTCTCTGGAAAGGGATACCCATAATCCCTTAACTATAAGATAAGTCCAAAAAAGAAGATAAATAAATACAAATTTATCCCCCTTCAAAAACTTAATTAACTCATATATAAAAGCTCCACCACCTATCAAAATCGCCCCTATTAAAGTTTTCCAGCTATATACTTTCATTAGAAACACCTATCTTCAAAATATTATAGTAATAATTTTGTATTGATAAGATTATAATAACCACAAAATTTATATAAATAATCATCCTTGCTTTATCAGATACTTTAAAATATATTTGTAAATAAAGGTGGTATAAATAGGTATTATTACTAGAAAGGAAATAATATTAAATAGGGTAAAATCTCTTATATTGGACACTTCTCCATATTCCCAAAAGTATCTGCAAATCATTCCAATTCCAACTAAAATAATACTTAGTATATATACAAATTTATCCTTACCTTCACCATAGATGCCTAGAAATCCTAATCCAACTATCCCATAAGCAACAATAAATGAGTAGATTTTCCAGAAATCTATAAGGGAACGGGGACTCAGAAGCGGAAAGGAAAAACAGCCTATTAATATGGTGTTTAAGTAAAAGATAGTCTTATATATCTTTGGATGATTCTGTAAAAACAATCTAACTTTAGCCATCATATCCACCACTTGAACCCGTAAAATATGGGCACTCAGTCTTTAGGCACTCCCTATTTTTAGCTTTAAAACTACATACAGGATGATAATTTTCATAATCATATAGCCTTACATTAAAATGCTCCTCTGTAAATTTGGCAGCTTCTTCAATTGCCGTAAATAGGTTTCTCTTACAACATCTAGGACCACCTATCTTTGCCATCCTCAATAAGGCTGTACCAGTCATAAGGTTTGCAAGTCCCCAAGTTTCCTTTGTTAAAGGAGTTGCACCTGTAATTATACTTACATACATACCAGTTCCTACAGCAGCTCCACAATTACCATAGAAACCACAAAATCCACCTTTTATGTCCTTGGCCCTCATCTTTGCCACTACTAGTTTTTTTGTTTTTGTCACTTTTTCATTTAAAAGATTATAATAGGATGTCAGGAGAACAGCTGGTACAAGAAAATGATGCTCTGGTCCATGCATATTAATAGATGGACTTTTCATTAATTCAATGGCCATCTCCATAGGATTTGTTTTATCTGTTTCCCTACAATAGTTTTCTATAA
>JAAYFT010000102.1 GCA_012728125.1 Tissierellia bacterium
AAGATTGCAGCTATTAAGTATGCAAGGGAGAATAATATTCCATTCTTAGGAATCTGCTTTGGTATGCAATTGGCTGTAGTGGAATTTGCTAGAAATGTGGCAGGTTTTAAAGGTGCCCATAGTTCTGAGATAGACCCAGAGACTCCTTATCCAGTTATCGATTTGATGCCAGAACAAAAAGATGCTGAAGCAACAAATGGGTCTATGAGATTAGGCTTATATCCTTGTAAGATCAAAGAGGATACTATGGCTTACAAAATATATAATGATGAAATCATATATGAAAGACATAGACATAAATATGAGTTTAACAACGAATTTAGGGATAGGTTAGCTGAAGAAGGCCTAGTTATTTCTGGCCTATCTCCAGATGAAAGGCTAGTAGAGATGATAGAATTAAAAGACCATCCATGGTTTATCGGAGTTCAATTCCATCCAGAGTTTAAGTCTAGACCTACAAAGGCCCATCCTTTATTTAGGGACTTTATAAGGGCTTCATTAGAATATCAAGAGTCAAATAAGTAAAAGTGAAAAACAGTAAGGTGGCTAAAACTAGCCACCTTATTTTAAATTTATTCAGTTCTTATGGCTTCTAATGCTGATAGGTTCATTGCACGTCTAGCTGGGAAGTAGCCAGACATAATACCTATTAAGGCTGAGAAGGCCATGGCTAAAAATACTAGCCATATAGGTATGATGGATATTTTAGTGGCACCATAGGCACCTAGGGCTTCACCAAACTGGCCACTGAATTTATTTATAGCAAAGGATAGTGAATATGAGAATCCAACGCCTAAGATGCCACCGAATAAGCCTATAAGAGCTGATTCAAATAGGAAGAGTCTCTTAATATCCTTAAGTGATGCTCCTATAACCTTCATTATACCTATTTCCTTAGTTCTTTCGTAAATACTCATTACCATGGTATTGGTGATACCTATGGCTGCAACTAGTAAGGATACGCCACCAATACCACCTAGGACTGCCTGAATAGCAGCTGCTTGTTTTTTAGTATATTCTAACTGGTCGTTTAAGCTATAGGCTTCATAGCCCATGTCCTTTATATGCTGCTGAATATCTTGAACATTCTTTATATCGTTTACTTTTACATTGACCCTTTCGTATTCAGAGTCATTACTTCTTCCTTGTGGTCTTTGGTTTTCAGCCTTTTCCTTTTCTTTAATCATCTTTTGGACTTCAGCTAAGGGCATGTAGATACCATAGCTGGTTTCCCAGTCTCCTTCTGCTAGAACCCCAACAGTCTTTATTTTATATTCCTTGTAATTAGGTTTCTTTTCACCTGGCATGGACCAGCCATAATTGGGGTCTAGGGTAAGGGTCATCCTATCCTTCATTAGGTCTATATCTGGTTCCCTCCATACCCTGGCCTTTGGATCATAGAAATTGTACTGCATACTGCTTCCAAATACCACAGAAAGGGTATCTGAACTATTTAATAGCCTTCCTTCTGCTATTTCAAAACCAAAGGCTTCCATGGAATCAGGGTCTATACCCCTAATGGGGGTATGGGCTATATATCTTCCATTGATGACTGCTCCATAGACTTCAAGGATAGGGCTTACAGCAACCACATTAGGTATTGATTTAAAGGATTCCACTGCCTTATCATCTAAGGCTACTTGCTCTTTTCCTGGAATGTCACTCCAGCCTCTGTATACATTAATGGTAGTTAAGTCTCCCCATTGGGCTATTTGTTCTTCAAAGAAATTACTTAGGCCAAAGCCAAGGCTTAGCATTACTATAATGGCGCTGACCCCAATGATTACTCCTAGGACTGTAAGGAAGGTCCTTAGTTTTCTTCTCCACAGGTTTTTAATCCCCATTCTAAAAAGATCTATACTACTCATCGAAGGCCATTTCCTTTGCTTTTTTCTTCTTCCTATAGATGACTATTCCACCAACTATGACAATGACTGCACCTAGGCTAATCCATAACCACTTGGATTTTAGCATGCCTTTTATTCCTCCGGCTTCTGGTTCAAATCCATCCATAGGTGGCATATCATGTGGAAATTCTTCCATAGGAGGCATATCCATTACATTTAGGGTAAATCCTTTTCTTACTTCCTGCATTTGACCTGTGGAGTCTTCATAGGTAAATACAACTGCTCCATTTAATTCACCTGGCATATTAGGTATAACCATACCTTCAAAGTAGTCACTACTTCCGCTGGCAAAGTTTCCTACATAGTAGCTACCATGCTCTGTTTGGAAGTCGCCTTCTAGTTTAACCATCAGGTTGTATAGGGTAACCTTGCCTGTGTTATAAAACTCTAAGGATACTGGTACTGGTTGACCTACCATGGTGTCTGGATATAGGGTTAATTCGCTGGTGTCTAATTTTGATTGTTGAACTACTGGTACTCCGATTCTCTCTTGGTCATCTAATGGATTGCCTTCATTGTCTTCGTACTCAAAGTTTGCGATTATGGTATGGGTTTTAGCTAGGGCATCTGGTACTGTAAACATGGTAATAGTTTTTTCTACTCTTCCTTTAGGTGGAATACTGTCTATATAGAAGGTATTGGAACTATCTACTGGTGTAAATACAGAACCTCCTGCACTTGGGCTATCGGGATTTGTACCACCAGGTTCCGCTGTAAGGAAGATCTTTATATTTTTAACAGTTTTATTGCTAGAGGTATTGTAGAAAGAAAGCTTCATTTCAAAGTTTTCTCCTGCCCTTACCAATTGGGGCTCAAAGCTGTATTTATCTATAATAAG
>JAAYFT010000103.1 GCA_012728125.1 Tissierellia bacterium
ACTCAAGCAGCCCTTTATGCCCAAAATATGGAACTAAGGTATACTCTTTAATACTACTAAAGTAGTATAAGACAATCATACTCTAGGGTAGCCAATACTACCTCAGGGGGTAATGTAAAAAATTTCCAAAAAGGCCATAATAAGAGTAAAGAACAAGAAAAATAAAAAATAGGAGGAATTAGCATGAGAAGAAAATCTTTAGTAGTTCTTTCACTTTTATTATTGGCAGCTTTAATGGCAGGCATAGGCACTGGAGCTATCGATGTATTTAGCGCTAATAGGGCAGCAGCAATGAAAGTAGTCAATGATGCAGAGGGTATAATAGGTATTGCCGGCGATGGCCTATATGCAGTTGAAGTTACTTCAGGAAGAGAAAGAGGAACCCTAAAATTAGATTTTACAGAGTTAAATGAAAACTTTGCAGGAAAAGGATTTAATCCTCAAGCAAAATCAGAATTTCATGATGTATTTACTATAACTAATCAAAGTGCTAAGACAGTTTATGTATGGCTAGAGGCAGAAGGATGGGACTCACAACATAATGCTGGATTAGCATACAGAATAAATGAAACTGACGGTGTAATTACCTTTGTAGACGATTGGTATGGAAAAACACAACCAGGTGGTAGAAACTTACTTAGCTCAACTGGAATGAACTTTGTAGATGGAGTAGGAAAAAATGCATACGTTGAACTTGATCCTGGTGAAAGCTTTACTGTAAATATTGTAGTAAATACTAATCTAGCAAACGGATATGGAAGTCCAGGATCCAAGTGGGACCACACTGTAAAAGTTAAAGCTAATACAGAAGCACCAACTCAAACTGGACAATATAACCCAAAATAATGAAATAATTATAATATATAAGAGTGATAAAACTATAGGCTATCCATTAGCCTATAGTTTTATTTCACATAAATATCAGGGGGATTAACTTATGAATAAACTATCAAAATTAAAAAATATATTATATTATCTTTTTATATTCATATGTGTTTTCTCTATCTTTTCAAGTTTTAGAGGCTCAAGTCATAAGTTACCAATTGGATTTTGGTATGTTTACTCTGGAAGTATGGAGCCTACAATAAAGACAAATGATGGGTTTATACTAATTAAAGCAAAAGAGTACGCTATAAACGATATTATTACTTTTACTCCCAAGGTATTAAAGGACAAATATGTTACACATAGGATTATTGAAGTTACCGACAATGGTGAGTTCGTTACTAAGGGAGATTATAACCAGTCAACAGACCAAGAAGGGGGAGAACCCCTAATTAACAAGGACCAAATTTTAGGAAAGGTATTAACACTTAATGGTAAACCTATTATAATACCATATTTAGGCATTGCTTCTGAGAAATTCAATGAAATCATAGCAGGCCGTAGTATTTTCACCCTGATAGCTGTTGGAATTATAATATACTTATTTGGATATATAATAGAATCTTTTTTTAATAAACATAAGGGGTCTAGAAAAAAGTCTTTACGTTTGTTAGATATTGCCCCATATTTTGATCCAGTCTTTTTTGCTTTATGTATACTGATGTTTATTAATATAGTATTTATAGGCCTAACTATAAAAACCTGGGGACCTGAAGAAACTTCATATGTTGTTGTGGGGTGGGAGGGACTCCCATCACCGAAGCCTGGTGAAAGGTTTGAAGAAACTTTGAGTTTAGAAAACTTAACCTTCATACCCTTTGTTACCATATTAGAACCTGAAAGACAGACTACAGAAGTTAACCCTAAGAAGCTTTCACTTCCAACTAAGGAAAACCAAGAGTATACTTTATCCATAGTAGCACCAGATAAAATTGGCTATTATAGGGAGAAAATAAACAAAAGAACCTATCCCGATGTCTTGCCGGATGACTTGCTTGACAACTTATATTCTAAAAGCGAATCGTTACCTCTTTTGCTTATTTTTGGGCCAGGAATAATATTAAATATTATCCTTTATATCTGGTGGTTAAGGCGGTGGCAAGTTGGAAGAAGGAAAGTTATGGAATGGTTAATCCCCTTAAGAAGGCTTTTAAAGAGCTTTACATAGAAAGACAATAAAAGTAATCTAAAGTCAGGCTATAACCTGGCTTATTTTTTATCCCAATTCCAATATCTGATGGTTGACATAATATCTACTCCTCTGTATTATAGACATATAATTTATTCTAGAAAATGAGAGGGGTTTCACCTAAGTGTATTTTATTCATATTAAAAAATTCATATTTTCAACTCTTATCTTTGCTCTAGTATTTAGCTTCATTTGGCCACAGCCTAGTGTCAAGGCTCAATCAAATATGGTAGAAGATAAGAAAATAGTAGCCTATTATGCATCTTGGGCTGCCTATTCTGGATTCACTCCAGACCAGATTGATCCTACTAAATTGACACATATCAATTATGCTTTTGCCAATGTAGGCGATGATTTAAAAATAAGCCTAGGAGATCCACATATTGACTACTTTAATATAATGAGATTAAATGATTTAAGGTCAATCAATCCAAATATTAAGATACTCATATCTGTAGGTGGCTGGACCTGGTCTGACAAGTTTTCTGAATGGGGAGATATTAGGCAAATATTTAAATAACCAAGCTTTTATTAGGTACTACCATCCAGTAGCCATGGTGCCCTGGCTTTATAATGGATCAACTTTTATATCTTATGAAGATGAGGAATCAATCTATAATAAGTCAGAGTATATTAAAGTAAATGGGTTAGGTGGAGCTATGATTTGGGAACTAAGCGAAGATCCTAGTGGAATTTTATTGGACAAGCTATACCATAGCTTACAATATAAGAATATATTTATGAGTTATTAAAACAATAAGAGACAATTCACTATTGTCTCAGTTTGTTTTTTGGTATACTATAACAGAGACATAAATTAGATGGAGTGATAATATTGGATAAAAAAGACAATGGTTTACAAGGGTCAGGCTGCGAAGTCCTTGTGCCTTTTAATGAAAGAAAGCCATTAAAGGAAATAGATAGAAGTATAATAAAAACATACAGGAAACATATATGGGCAAAATTTATTAAGGCCATAAAGGAATATGAATTAATTCAAGATGGAGATAAAATAGCTGTAGCCATATCTGGAGGCAAGGATAGCTTGTTAATGGCTAAGCTCTTTCAGGAGTTATATAGAAATGGAAACAGGAACTTTGAGTTAGAGTTTATAGCCATGGATCCAGGCTACCATCCAGATATAAGAAAACTTTTAGAAGAAAACTGTGATTACTTGGAAATACCGGTCCATATCTATGATGCAGATATATTCCAAGTGGCAGATAAAATTGCAAAGGATTATCCTTGTTATATGTGTGCAAGGATGAGGCGGGGCTCCTTATATGGCAAGGCCAAGGAATTGGGCTGCAATAAGCTGGCTTTAGGCCACCACTTTAATGATGTCATAGAGACTACCATGCTAAATCTCTTATGTGCAGGAAACTTTAAGACCATGCTGCCAAAACTAAAGGCTCAAAACTTTGAAGGCTTAGAGCTAATAAGGCCCTTATATCTAATTGAGGAAAAATATATCCAAAGATTTATCCAAAATGCTGGTATATGGCCATTAAACTGTGCTTGCATGGTGGCAGCTAAGAAGATCGGCAACAAGAGGTATGAGATAAAGGACTTAATAGAGAAGCTTAAGGATAACTTTGTCAATGTAGATATAAATATCTTTAGGGCAGCTGAAAATGTAAATATGAATGGTATATTGGGCTGGCAAAAGGATGGAGAACAACATTCATTTTTAGATGAATATTAAACTTAAGGGGGATATGGGATGATACTTCTTTCATGGTATGTAAATGGACTTTCTGCATGTGTTGACAAAGGTTTTTTAGACTTTTACCACCAAGTAGATAGTGACATATTCTGTGAGCAAGAAACCAAGCTGCAAGCGGAGTTATGCCTATGAAGAAGATAGTTTTACGTTTAATTAGACTTTTTACTGGATACTTCCTATATGCACTAGGTATAGTTATGGCCATAAATGCCAACTTAGGTATTGCGCCATGGGATGTACTTAATCAAGGTATTGGAAACGTATTAAATATATCAATAGGCAAAGCAAGTATTTTAGTTGGATTTGTTATAGTTCTAGTAGACATATATTTTGGAGAGAATATTGGATGGGGAACAGTTTTCAATATGATCTTTGTTGGTATATTTATAGATATCTTGATGATAAACAATCTAGTGCCAAGATTTGATTCCTTTTTACCTAGTTTATTAATGATCCTAGTAGGTTTACTCATTATTGGGTTTGCATGTTTTTTCTATATTGGAGCAGGATTAGGCATAGGTCCTAGGGATGGACTAATGGTTGCTCTAACTAAAAAGACTAAAAAGTCCGTAAAGTTTGTAAAAAACACCATAGAAATTACAGTATTGGTAGTAGGATACCTTTTAGGAGGTTCCGTAGGTATTGGAACTGCAATAATGTCCATATGTGGGGGGTATTTCTTTGAATTTGTTTTTAGATTGGTTAAATTCGATGTGACTGAAGTGAAACATAGGTATATAGCTGACGATATTAGGTTTATCAAGGAAAAGCTAATGAAAAAAAACGAGGGTGAAGTTTAAACTTCACCCTTCTATTATTTATTCAGTAAGTACTTTTACTTCTCCTGTAACTTCACCGTTATTTGTGAAACTATTATAGGCTTCTTCAGTAGCAAAATATACATTTCCTTCTACCCTTGTGTTTACTAATTGGAATTTTTCTGCTTCAACATATATGTCTCCAACAAAAGTACCGTTTTGAAGCCTAGCATTTGGACTCTTAATAGTTAGTTTTGGAGCTGTTAAAATAAACTCTCCAGTTACATTTTTATTTTCATCTTGAGTATAAAGAGCTACTTTTCTTTGTTCTTGGAATCTTTTATTTAAGAAATCTCCATCTAGAACAAGCTCTTTATCTGTAGTTATATCGCTTTCTAAACAGATAATCCAAACACCATGTTTAGAAATGGATTTTTCAAAAGTTTCAGCATCTGTAACCACTGATGCTGAAGTAACAGCATCTATGTCTATTAACTCCACTTCTCCGTTAATAGTACTGTCTAAATTAATGAAGGATTCAAAAGCACTTTCGTTAGTAAAGTAAACATTTCCGTTTACAGTCATGCCTTCTAATTTAAAGTTATCTGTAGAAACATAAATATTTCCATTGAATGTTCCATTAAGCATTCTAAAGCTTGGACTGTTTATAAATAACTTTGGAATAGTTAAAGTAAAGTTATGAGTAAATACCTTAGTTCCATCTTCTAAAGTTTTTGTACTATAAAGTCCAATTTTTCTATCTGTTTGGCCTCTATTTTCAAATTCACCTTCTACAGTAACTGGATGATTGAATTTCATGTCCTTCAATAAAGCTGCTATCCAAGTACCACCGTTTTCTTCAGTAGTTACAGCTTTTAAGAAGCTTTCTTCATCAATTACTATAGAAGCACTTGTATTAGCATCAATATTCATTAAAATTCTTTCTCCACTTACATTTGACTTATCATCCATTTGGAAAGTTTCTTTTGCTTCGTTATTTAAGAAGTAGATATTTCCTTCTACATCAGCATCTCTTAATTCGAAGCTTGGTGCTACAACGTAAATGTCGCCTTTAAATGTACCATTTTGCAGTCTAGTATAAGGACTCTTAATAGTAAGTTTTGGAGCTGTTAAAGTGAACTCATCAAGTACATTTCTGTTGTCATCTTGAGTGTAAAGTGCAATTTTACGAGCAGGTGTTCCTTTGTTTTCAAATTCACCTTCAAGTACGATTTCTTTGTCAAAAGTTAAGTCATTTAGAGCTGCAATAATCCAAGTACCACCATTTTCAGCTGTACCCATGGCTTTCTCAAAAGCTTCAGGATCGGCTACTACAGAAGCAGTTGTAACTACATCTACCTCTTCTTCAACTGGTTCTTCTGGTACTTCTACTTCAGGCTCAGCTGGTTCCTCTACTTCTGGAGCCTCTTCTACAGCTGGAGCAAGTACTGCTAAAGTCTTTGGTCCTACGATACCGTCAACTTTAAGTCCGTTTTTAGCTTGGAAATCTTCCACAGCTGCTAAAGTTTTTGGTCCAAAAATACCATCAACTTTAAGGCTATAGCCTGCTTCATTAAGTAAAGTTTGTAATAGTGCAACATCGCCACCTACAGAATTTAGAGCAAGCAGTCTGTTTATGTCTGCTGAAGTTTCTGTAAATACTACAGGTGTAGATGGTTTTGATGGTGTTGATGGTGTTGATGGAGCCGGTTCTGGCTCTGATGAACCTCCGCCAGATGTAGCAGAAGCAATTACATCTACTGCAGGTCCAATTTGTAAACTTCCTTGGGCAAATGCAGTCATAGAAGTGAAAACTAAAATAGCACAGCCCATCAATGCAACTAATCTTTTGTTTTTCATGGTACACCTCCAAATTTTATCATTAGTTTAGGCAGTCTAAAGATTGATAATATTTAGACTTGCCCCTTGTTATATTATAAATTATTAACAGAATAAATCAAGTAGGAAGTGGAAAATTTGTTAGAAAATAATGAAAACCCCAATTATTAGCTATAGGGAAAATTCTTGATTATGTTCCTTGATTTCCACAATTTTTGTACCACAATCTCCCATCTTGTGGATAAAGTCGGAGGTGACAGATAACTTATCCCCAAAATGCATAGGGACAAAATACTTAGGCTTTAATTCTTCAATAAAATATTTTCCACCATAATAAAAGGCCGAGCCAAGCCTTGGGTCTACTGGAAAGAAGGCAAGGTCAATATTTGCTCCTTTTATCTTCTCAATTTCTTCCTTAAAGATCTTCTCTTCGTTTAAATTATCTTCTTCTGAATTGCTTTCCCAGTGCCACCAGTTTAAGTCTCCAGCATAGAAGATATTGATATTATCCACATTCAAAAGGAATGAAACTCCTAAATCCGTTGAACCAAAGGTTTTAATATTTATCTTATCTAAAACCATTTCTTCATAGGGTTCAATAATGTGAATATAGTTGGGTTTAAAGTCCAGCTCAATATCGGAACTTAGGACATAGTCTATGTCCTTTTTGTTATCATTCCACTTAAATATCTCTTCATTAAAATGGTCTCTATGTCCATGGCTTACAAAAACTATGGTCTTTTTATCCCTTAGCTTAATGTTGCCTTTATAATAGTCAATTACAAGAAAATAGTTTTCAGTCTCCACTGTAAATCCACTATGATAAATATGCTCTACTTTTACATTTAACTTATTCATAACATTCCCTCCTATTATATTTCTATATAGAAAGATACCCCTTTTTTTTCATTTACTGCATAGATCTTAGAACCATGACCAAGTAGAATTCTATGAACGATGGCCAAGCCTAAGCCAAATTCACCTTTATAGCCTTTATTAAACTTATGGAACAAGGTATTAGCTAGGTCTTCTTCTATTTGGGGACCATCGTTCCAAAATCTAAGGACTATTTTATTATCAATATTTTTTAGGGATACTAGGATTTCTTCTTCTGCATACCGTATCTGATTATCTAGTAGGTTTTCTATGACTACCCTCCACTGGTCTATGTCTCCCTCTATGGAAGTAGGTTCAAGGTCTAATTTCCAATTGATCTTGGGCTTATGCCAGTTAAACCTGTCTATTACTTGATTAATGAGAGTATCTAAGGAAAACTTCACCTTTTCTATATTATGGCTAGACAAATAATTTAATTTGTTTAGATATAATAAGTCTCTAATTTTCTTTTCAAGCCTTTTAGATTCATCCTTTATTACGTCTATTGACAATTCCAAATCACCTTTAGGGTAGATTCCGTCCTTAATAGCCTCTGCATAGGATTGGATTACCATAACTGGGGTCTTTAATTCATGGGATACATGTTGTAAAAAGGATTGTTCAGCCTCATCCTGCCTAATTAGTTGCTTTCTTAAATATTCAATAGATGAACCTAATTTACCAATTTCGTCCTTCCTATCTACAATGATGGGTTCCTTCCATTGATTATTGGCCAGCTTCTCAACTCTCTTTTCTAAATCTACTAGGGGTTTAGACAAGTATCTAGACAATAGTATGGCAGGTAGCCAACTAAACAGTAAAACAAGGACAACAACAGAAATAAGCCTTCTAAATAAGGTCTGGACCAAATCCTCCCTATAGGAGTCGCCCATATAAGAAACTAGAAAGGCATCATAGCCTAAGGCCTTACCTTTTGAAATTATATAAAATACATTTTCATCACCGATTTTACCACTATACTCTTGACTGATGGTTTTTTGAGCAAGGGCTTGATTTTTTACTTTTTCCAAGAAGTCTACAGTAATGGATGTATTTAAAATAACCTTATTATTGTCATAGATAATGAAATGGCGGACTGTCCTAATATTGTTTAAGATCTCATCATCTGTACCAAAGAAATTAGGTCCAATATAGTCCCTATATATATTTCCCTCAAACTGATTAAATACTAAGTCTTGGGCAGATCTAATAGTGGCATAAATCTCCTTAGTGAAAAAACTCCTTAGGGCACTGGGAAGGATAAAGGCTAGTAGTATTGATATGCTTAAGGTAATGATAGCTATTACAATCCATATTTGTATAGATAAGGGATAGTTTTTCATCTTTTGTTCACCCTATAGCCATAACCGTAGATGGTTTCAATATCAAGTTCAATAACCTTCTTTCTAAGCCTCCTTACTAGGTCGTCCACAACCCTATCAGACCCAAAATAGTAATCTCCCCATATATGGTTTAAGATCTGCTCCCTGGACAAGGCAATGTTAGGATTTTTGGCAAAATATAATAGTAGGTCGTATTCCTTGGAAGTAAGGTCTATTGTTTCATCTCCCAGCTTTACAATTCTACTACTATCATTGATAGTATATGGAGGAAGGTTAAATATAGTATAGGACTTATTATTAAATCTTTCTAAAAGATTTCTAGCCCTAATTACTAATTCTCTAGGCAAAAAGGGTTTAGCTAAATAATCATCGCTACCCAGTTCTAGACCTAAGACCCTATCAATGTCTGCATCCCTGGCTGATATAAATATGACTGGGATATGGGGGGTAGCATTCTTTATTTCCTTAATTAATTGGTATCCATCAATGTCTGGCAGCATAATGTCTAAAACCCACAAGTCTGGGGGATTAGAAATGTTTTTCATAGCTTCTTCTCCGTTAAAAAAAGACTTAACCTGCCAACCTTCCTTTTCCAAATATGATGAAAGCACTAAGTTCAAATTTTTATCATCTTCAACTAAATATATTTTATAGGACATAATAATATCACCTTCTATAACTATCTCTTTTTTTTATATATTATATCAAATGTACAGAAAATTAGATTGGCTTTAATAATGAAAGAAAATATAAATGTTTTATAAAAGATTATGTTTGATAAATGTTATACTATTGAAATTGATAATTGCTATCAATTAAATTATATTATTTCCTCTAACAAAATATAATTAGATACAACTAAATTCATCTAAAACAAAATCCCACAGAAATAACACAATTTCACCATATTTTTTTTATATTATTAGGGTAATATACAAGTACAGTTAATAGTGAAAAGTGCTTTCAATCGTCAATTGAAAAAAGGAGGTAGTATTATGGATGAAAATAGAAATTTTAATAATGATGATTTTATAGAGAATCCAAAGGAATATGAGGAACATGTAGTAGAAGAGCCTGATGAAGTGGAGGCATCTGAAGAGGAAAGCTTTCATGAGGATGAATTTACAACTGAAAAAATAGAGAGTGAAGAATATATAATCCCTAATGATATCTATATAGGTCGGGAAGATAAAGGGGAAGAAGAAAACCAGGCAAAGGAAAAGAAGAGGAAATCCTTTAGAGGTAGCCTAATATCCTATATAGCCCTTGCCTTAGTTGCTTCATTAGTTGGAGGTATAGCTTCCATCTATCTTGCACCAATGCTGTATGGAAAGATACTACCAAATCCAAATACTAGCCAATACGTATCTACTACTCCAATTAATATAAATACCAACGACGATATAAATACGGTAGCAGCTGTAGCTAAAAAAGCCATGAGCTCAGTAGTAGGTATAACTACTGTGGAAGTACAACAGTTGCCATTTCCATTCTTCTCATCACAGGAAGTAGAAGGCGTAGGTTCTGGAGTTATAGTGGATTCCAATGGATATATATTGACAAATTCCCATGTAGTAGCCGATGGTAATGCAAAATCTGTTAATGTATTGTTTGAAAATGGAGAGAAAAAGCCAGGTACAGTCTTATGGAATGATAGTCTATTAGATTTAGCTATAGTTAAAGTAGATGCAACTAATTTACCTGTGGCAGACTTAGGAGATTCAGATGACTTAGAAGTTGGAGAAGTCGTAGTAGCTATCGGAAATCCATTGGGATTAGAATTACAAAGAACTGTAACATCAGGGATCATATCTGGACTTCACAGGTCCATTAGGATTAGCAACAACCATGTAATAGAAGACTTAATACAAACAGATGCGTCAATAAACAATGGAAATAGTGGTGGACCTTTACTAAACAGTAAGGGTGAAGTAATAGGCATAAATACTGCTAAGATCAAATCAGCAGAAGGCTTAGGTTTCTCCATTCCAATTAATCAAGCAAAAGCTATTGTGGAGGAAGTAATTGAGCACGGCAAATATCAAACCGTTGTTATGGGTATATCTGGTGTTTCTGTGGTTGATTATCAGCAAATCTTTGGAGTAAAGCTGCCAGTTGAAAAAGGAGTAGTCCTGCTTCAAGTACATGAAAATACTCCTGCCAATAAAGCTGGATTACAGATAGGGGACATAATTACAAAGATTGATGACGTACAGATTGAAAATATGAATCAACTTAAAAAGACATTATATAAATACAGAAAAGGGGATAAGGCAACTTTAACCATCAATAGGACTAATACTATTCTTGAAGTGGAAATAGAATTTACACATATAAAATAAGTTAAAGGATAAAATAACCTATGAGTCTATGTACTCTTAGGTTATTTTAATTTCGGAAAACTAATCTAGTAAAGTTTAAAAAGAGTAAAATGCGGAGCTAATTGAAATTATTTGTTTATAGAGAATATTGATTATATCAATATCCTAAGTGGTATAATTTTAAAAAAGAAAGTTATATAACTAGAATTATTGGCATACTCTTGATTTTTCATATAAAGAAACCTTAAATTGATACAAAGGAGGATTTAATTTGAATAAACAGGATTTATTAAATTATGTAGAGGAGATAAAAGATGAGTTAATAGACGTATCTACAAAAATATGGAGTAAACCAGAAATCTCAGGTCAAGAGAAAGAATCGGCAAATTTAATGAGAAAGGTATTGAAAGACCATGGCTTTACTATTAAAGAATTAGAAGGCATGGAACATAGCTTCATAGGAGAATTTGGAAGCGGATCTCCTGTTATAGCAGTCCTAGGTGAATACGATGCCCTACCAGGATTATCACAGGCCGTAGAAACAAGATTTAACCCTGTAAAAGCCAATGAACCAGGCCATGGTTGTGGCCACAACTTATTAGGTACTGGTGCCTTAGGTGCAGCTTTAGCCATAAAGCTGCCCAATCTCCAGAGTCAGGCAGGTCTGCCTTAGATGCTGTAGAATTGATGAATGTAGGTGCTAACTATTTAAGGGAACACGTTATAGATGCTGCAAGGATTCATTATACCATAACAAATGCAGGAGGGGCACCAAACATAGTTCCTAAGGAGGCAGAATCCTGGTATTTCGTAAGGGCTCCCCATAGGAAAGACGTGGAGGAGATAACAGAGAGACTATTTAAAATAGCCCAAGGGGCTACCTTGATGACAGAAACTACTGTTGAAATAGAAGTGTTAGGGGGCTGCTATGAACTATTACCTAATGATGTATTGTTTGAATTAACCTACAAGAATATGGAGGAAATAGGTGCTCCAGCCTATACAGAAGAGGAGCTACAATTTGCAAAAGAAATTTCGGTATGAAAGGTATGCTCTATGCAGCTAAAATCTTTGCTGGTATGGCCTATGACCTACTAAACGATTCAAGTTTAGTTGAAGCAGCCATAGATGAGTTTAAGAAGAGGACAGAAAATAGAAAATATGTAAGTCCACTTGATCAAAAATAAGCTTACAAAATAACCATTATATTACTTATTACAGGATGCAGTAATAATGGCTTAGAAACTTTTATGATTAGCTAATTATAAAAAG
>JAAYFT010000104.1 GCA_012728125.1 Tissierellia bacterium
CAAATAAGAAGGAGATGTTGTTGTATATAGTTGGAACCTATCCCTAAGCTTATTTACATCTATCCTATCACTACCTACATGGATCATAGATGTTTGGGTGAAGGAAGGTAAGGTCTTGTGGGTACTAGGACTACTGCCTTAATATCCTTGTCCTTAGATAAGGCCTCATCCACGTCCTCAGGGTCTATACCTGTCATTACATGATGTTTTTCATTATAATTAGGATATATATAAACTGGGTTTAATCTATTTAATATCATGGCATTATATACTGCCTTGTGGCAGTTTCTTTGGACTAGTATTTTGTCTCCTGGCTTTGTTATGGTAGCTAAAGCTATATATATACTGCCTGTTGAGCCATTTACTCCATAATGGGTTGATTTAGCTCCAAAAACCTTGGCAGCTAGCTCTTGACTTTCGTTTATAATCCCTCTTGGATCTAGTAAGTTATCCATACCAATAGTTTCTGTTGTGTCTACTTCTGGTATGAGTTCACCCCAATTCACTAAGGTGTTTTTTCCTTTATGGCCAGGCATATGGAAAAACACACTATCTTCTTCTTTTAGCTTCTTAAGTGCATCAAAAACAGGGGTTTTCATCCCTTTCATTCCTCCTAAAAATTAATTTGTTACATATTATATATCACTTTTTTATATATATAAACCAATAATTAAAAATACCCCGTATTAATTTACGGGGTTTAATAGGTGTTTTTCTGATATGTAGTATCCTAGTATTATCCTCATCATATTTTTATAATAATCATAAGTTTCATCCCAAGGGGAAGTTTCTACCATCTCATCTATACAAGCTTTGCAGATCTTTTGACCAAGTATATTCAAAACTGCCTTATCTTTTCCACATATTCTACAATACATAAAGAACACCCCTCGCTTAAGTTTCCATTACCATTATTGCCCTGATATTATATTTTATTCTATTTATTTAATTTCGTGCTTGGCAAGGGGCAAATATTAATAGATTAAATTTACTTTGTACTGGCATTTTTTGCATTTTCCATTTTCTACACCAGATATTTCTCCTTGTATCTTTCTATCTACTAATTTTTCATAGCATTTTGGACAGTAGGTGTTATTGTCTATACCCCATACATTACCTACATATACATATTCTAAATATTCTTTGGCTACATTCCTGGCCTCTATTAGGGCCTCTATTTTAGTCGGTGGATTCTTCATTTTATAGGCAGGGAAATACCTGCTAAAATGAAGGGGGATGGATTTATTTATATCTCCTATTCTCTTTGCTAAGGTTTCTATTTCTTCTAAGGATGAATTTTCTTTATCTATTAACATGGTTGTTATTTCAACATGGGTGGTTTTGGCTGCTATTTCAATGGTTCTAAGCACCGGTTCTATACTACCCTTGCAAAAATGATTGTAATAGAACTTGTTTATGGATTTTAAATCTATATTCATGGCATCTATATAGGGTAGAAGCTCCTCTAACGGCTCCTGGTTAATATAGCCATTGGTGACTAGGACGTTTTTTAAGCCCTCTTTCTTAGCCTTCTTAGAAATGTCTAAAACATATTCGAACCATATGCTGGGTTCATTGTAGGTAAAGGCTATGCCTATGGAATCTTTCCCTTTGGCAAGGGAGATAATATCGTCGTCTGACATGTCGATAGTCAAGGATTGTTCATAGACTATTTCCCAGTTTTGGCAGAAGTCACAGGCTAAGTTGCAGCCAAAGCTTCCTATGGAAAAAATATTAGAACCGGGATAAAAATGGTATAGGGGCTTTTTTTCTATAGGGTCATAGGCATAGGAAGTGACTTTGCCGTAATTTAAGGTATATAGGGTGCCATCTATGTTTTTTCTTACCCTACACTTGCCTATGTTGCCTTCTTTGATTTTACAGTAATGTGGACATAGGACGCAGTATACTTCATTATTGCTACCTTTTTTGTAATACATGGCTTCTTTCATATATATCAACACCTTCTTTACCAATTGACAATCTTCTTTAGTTCACAATTCAAAATTCACTATTCACTATTCACTATTCACTATTCACTAATTTAGTAGTATCTCTCCACCCTAAACCTCTCCATACTATACTCCTCATGTGGGCTTATGTTGGCTTTTTTTAGGGCGATGCTTATTTGCTCATCTACTGTATCTATACCCTCAAGATTGGGAAGTAAAAGTCCTCTTCTATATCCAGCTGAAACTATTATCCCGTACTTTTCCACATCTAGTTCATCTTTTGAAGTTATCTTTTCAGGTTCATGTAAGATGTCTACTGAGTATACTATGGAATCCAGTTCCTCCTTGGTCACTTCTTCAAATCTTGGGTCCTCTGTGCCTGCTGATACTGCATTTCTGATGATTTCTAGGGCTATATTCTCCCTAACAGGCTCTATGGTTCCTATACAGCCTCTTAAGACCCCATCCTTCTTTAGGCTGACGAATACCCCTTTTCTACAGTTTAAGAGTTCCTCAGGAGTATGGGGAGGGATATCAAGGTATTTGCCTGTATTTATATAATGTTCTAGACTTTGTCTTGCTAGTCTTACGTAGGGGCTTTCATTTTTTCTAATCTCCTCTATTCTCCTTCTTTCCTTGTCTTCTATGACTTCCAATAAGTTTTTTGATGGAGAGGCTTCCCCTACAACATCTAATTTAGCTGTACAATATCCTACTCCAAAGGGGCCTTCATAGGATAGTATTTCAGTCTCTAGCTTATAATTGTCTAAAACCCCAGCCATTACCATAAAAGACCTCAAGCCACACTCTCCTGCCTGTTCTGCTAGGCTTAAATCAAAAGTAATGATGTCTTCCATTTTCCCTTCTCTAATGATATTGACTATAGTTTCATCAAAGACTCTGCCATAGGGAGAGTAGGTATAGGGCCCTTCACTTGTAAGTTTGTGGGATAGGTCTCCACTGGCTATTAAAATAACATCTTCGTCCGAATCCAATACGGCCTTTTTTATGCACTGTCCAAATTTATATAGGTCTTTTGGGGACAAAAGACCATAGGTAATGTGGATAAGTTTGAATCCTTTATAGACTTTATCCACAAAATATAGGGGAACCAAGGCTCCATGGTCTAGCTTATTTTCTATTCTATATCTTCTAGCCAAGTTCTTATCTACTGCTGCTATCTTTATGTCTTCTTTTAAGCTCTTGTTGATTATTTCCTTTAATAATTGTTGATTGTTTTCAAATTCAAGGCTTATTTCTTTAAATCCAAAGTTTCCAAAATCCCCATATAGGTCTTTTCCTATGGATATGGCTATGGCATCACTAAATAGTGGGCCATGGGGAGTTATAAGTATTATGGTAGTTGGAGCCTTATCTTTAATGTAATTACTTAAGGCTTTGGCCCCTTCAATGGTATTCTTAGCCTTTACTTCTTCACCTCTGCCTATTTCTTCGATGATAATAGGGGGGTGTGGATAAACAGCTGCTCCTAAGACTTTACCCATTAGAATAACACCATCCTTTCTAAAACAATGAATAGTGAATAACTTGGACCCTAAGGATAGACCTAGACAACTATTAACTATTCACTATTAGTTATTCACTATATTAATTATATTTTACCTCAATGTACAAAAAAACCTATATAGAAAATCTATATAGGTTTTTTCAAGTGATATTATTCCATTTGGCTTTCACTTGCTTCTGTAGCTTCTGGTATATCTGTTTCTTCTTCTTCACCTTCAGCAGGAGCTGCAGGTTGTGATAATGTACATACAACATCTTCTAAATCTCTTAGAACAGTTATATTTTCATCACTAGCTATATCTAAGTCCTTAACTGTAATTGGAGTTGAGAAATCCATATCTTGAACATCTACTTGTGCTGAACTTGGGATATGGGCAGGTAGACATTCGATTTCGATTTGGTCTAATAGCTGAATCAACACGGAAGGTTGAAGCTTAATATTGTCTCTATTTAATAATGTTATAGGTACAGTCAATCTTACCTTTTCATGCATATTTAGTTTTTGGAAATCAATATGAAGGATTTGGTCTTTTACCGGATGTCTTTGTACATCTTTAATGATAACAGGTATTGTTTCACCTTCTAAATCTAAATCAAATACTGCTGAAATTCCTGCAGCCCTATTTACTTTTAAAAACTCTGAAAGCTCTACTTTCACATGAAGATTTTCTTCACCTTTACCATATATAACTGCTGGTATAATGCTGTTTTTTCTTAATTCTTTAATAGCGTTCTTCCCTACTTCTGCTCTTTTTTCTATTGGCAATTTAAGTGCTGACATTGTATACCCCTCCTTTGTTTTATAATACACTTAAATAAGTATATCATAATTACCTATTTTCTGCAAATTTGACCCCCTATACCCTGTCCTACAAAACAGCTTGCAAAACTAATAACAGGATTACTCCAGGTATTCCTAAGAAGCCTACTATAATGGCATTTAATGGGCTAATGGCTATACTCAAGCCAAAATACTTCCCAACAAAATTAAATATTAATAATGTAATTCCCCCTAATATTCCGTTGACTATTAATTTAATTATTTTCTTAATTGGCCAAACTAATATAAGTCCAACAATATATAATAAGAACAAACCAACGATGTAATAAAAAATTGTGTTTAAGCCCATAATATCCCTCCTATATTTTATTATACTATAATATAGGAGATATTTTTAAAATATTACTTTTATTCTATTTTATTATCTGCTACAGCCTTGCCTATTCCCATTTCTTCCTTTAATTTTTTAAGTAGATATATATATTTAATCTTGGAAGCTTCCATTTCATATATGGCTATATCTACTAAATCTGGGTCTGTAACTTCCTGAAAGAATTTCTCCTTATCCTTCCACTCATTATGGGCATTTCTCAAGCTTTCAAGCATTTCCTCCATTTCATTATTTTTCTCTTTGAAATTGAACATGAAAACACCTCCTATTTCTTGTATTATTGACAAAAAATAGAAGGTATATACAAAATCAATGATGATGGTGGCCTATATTCATGGCTAAGGCCATGACTATCATACCCAATATGGTAACGTAAATACCTAGGTGGTGGTCATCATCTTGCCTAGATATGGGTAGAAGCTCGTCTAAAGAGATGAAGATCATTATTCCACCAACAATTGAAAAAAGTATTCCGTTTAACGTGTCGTTTAAAAAATTCGATAGGACTAGGTGGCCTATAACTGCTCCTAAGGGTTGGCATAGGCCAACAATTAGGGAGTACAAAAATCCTCTTTTCCTAGAACCTGTGGCATAAAATATGGGCATGGTAATTGCAATACTAAGGGGAATATTGTGTAAGATAACCCCTATGGCTATGGGTATAGCCAGACTTATATCCTTAAGTCCAGTTGTATATATGGCTAGGCCTTCTGGCAAATTGTGTATGGCTATGGCTATTGCAGACAAGATCCCTAGATTACTTGTATGGTGGTTATGTTCATGTTCATGGTGGCCTTCTCCGTGATGGTGATGGTAATGGCCGCCGAATTTGTGAACTATCTTTTCCACCAATGCAGTTAAAAACATACCTCCAAAAAAGGCCAATAAGGCTATATAATAGCCAGGCTCTCCTAAGCCATCCTCTAAAAGGTGAATCCCTTCTGGCAATATGGCCATAAAGGCTGTATATATCATTATCCCTGCAGAAAAACTTAGGGACAAGGACAGGAATTCTTTATTGGTCTTCTTAACTAGATAGGATAACAAGCTTCCCAGTCCCATAGTTAAGCCAACTATTGTCGTCAGTCCTAAGGATAGGATTTCTTTTGACATAATTAATCTCCTTTTAATCTTTTATTTTGTTTCTTAGTCAGTATGCTACCTATTACAGCCGTAACAGGTATAGTAAGTACTAACCCTATACTGCCAGCCAAAGACCTAACGGCTTCCGTTGCTATTATGTCTAAATTCATTATTTCTACTAAAGAAATATCATAGGCCATGAATAGTAATAGTAAGGGGATAGAAGAGCCAGTATAGGCAAGTATCAATGTATTAGTCATTGTACCCATTATATCCTTACCTACATTCATGCCAGATTTAAATAGTTCCTTTGCACTAAGGCTAGGATTAGCAGCATGAACTTCATCTATGGATGAAGCTATGGACATACCAACATCCATGACCGCCCCTAGGGCCCCCAAAATTATACCTGAAAACAGTAAGTTCTTAAAATTGAATTCTATATTTTGAGGTATGTACATTAACATAGTTGCTTCTTCTGAACTTAAGCCTGTTAAATGGGCTTTGTGGCCTACATAATAGGCTATAAAGCCTGCTATTATTACTCCTAGGGAAGTACCTAGTATGGCTGATAAGCTTTTATAGTTAAGGCCTGATACTAATAGTATAGTAATTATGGTAACCCCTACTGCAATCAAGATTGAAATAGGCATTGGATCTGCCCCATTTAGTATTTGGGGTAGGAGTATGTAAAATATTGATAGTATGGTTAAGACTAGAGATATAACTGCCTTTAACCCTTTTGTTTTCCCTATTAGAAGTATAATTAAAATAAAAAATATGGCCAAATAAAGAATATAATTGGACCTTTGAAAGTCTGTAACATAGGCTTCTAGTTCTCCATCAACTTCATCTATCATGACTACTACCTTATCGCCTTTTTTTGGCAGTATGTCATATACTGGATTATCTGATAGATGGTTTTCTATGTCTAAAACCTGGCCTTTATATTTCCCACTGGTAATTTTCACTTTTAAATGTTGAACCCTGATGCCTTCATATAAGCCTTCTTCCTGATGTGGTTCTTCTGCTTCTATAATTATTCCCTTTTCAACAGCTGATTCAACAAATTCTTCTGCAAAGATTATAGAACTACTAAATAATATTGCTAGGATGAGAAAAACTACCTTTACTCTCATTATTTACCGTTACAGAAAACTTATAAAACTCTATAAAGTTTAAATCAAACCTTATAAAAGTTTATGTTTCCTTCCTTGTTCATCGTGCCCAGTTTCGGATATTCCTACTCCTGTTTGTTTGACACTCC
>JAAYFT010000013.1 GCA_012728125.1 Tissierellia bacterium
ACGTTGTTAAAGTTTCAGATAATAAGCTCATCGGAGAAATAATTGAGATGAGAGGAGATAAAGCCTCTATTCAAGTATATGAGGAAACTACAGGAATTGGTCCTGGTGAACCAGTATATACAACTGGTGAGCCTCTATCAGTAGAATTAGGACCTGGTCTTGTTACTACCATGTTCGATGGGATTCAAAGACCTCTAGATGCTATTAGGGCAATAGCAGGTGACTTCTTAACTAGGGGTGTAGAGATGCCAGGTCTAGATAGGGATAAGAAATGGCATTTTACCCCAACTGTAAAAGTTGGAGACCAAGTTGAGCCAGGAGATGTCATAGGAACAGTACAAGAAACTACAGTAGTATTACACAAAATAATGGTACCTCCAGGAGTAAGAGGAAAGGTAAAATCCATTGAAGAAGGAGAATTTACTGTAGTAGATACTGTATGCGTAGTTGAAGGTGATAAGGATTACAATCTTCAAATGATGCAAAAATGGCCTGTAAGAAGAGGTAGACCATATGCTAGAAAATTAAATCCCGATGAGCCATTAATAACTGGACAGAGAGTAATAGATACCTTCTTCCCTGCAGCTAAGGGTGGAACAGCTGCCGTACCTGGGCCTTTCGGTTCTGGTAAGACTGTAGTTCAACACCAATTAGCTAAATGGGCAGACGCTGAAATCATAGTATATGTTGGTTGTGGCGAACGTGGTAACGAGATGACAGATGTACTTATGGAGTTCCCTGAAATCAAGGACCCAAGAACTGGAGAATCCTTGATGAACAGGACTATACTTATTGCAAATACATCTAATATGCCTGTTGCAGCGAGAGAAGCTTCAATATATACAGGTATTACAATTGCAGAATACTTTAGAGATATGGGATATTCAGTAGCTATAATGGCTGACTCTACTTCTAGATGGGCAGAGGCTCTAAGAGAGATGTCCGGTAGATTAGAGGAAATGCCAGGTGACGAAGGTTATCCAGCATATCTAGCATCACGTGCTGCTGAGTTCTATGAAAGAGCTGGAAAAGTAGTATGCTTAGGTAATGACGAAAGAGTAGGTGCCTTAACTGTAATCGGTGCCGTATCCCCACCAGGTGGAGATATTTCAGAGCCTGTATCCCAGGCAACCCTAAGAATAGTTAAAGTTTTCTGGGGACTAGACTCAAGTCTTGCCTACAGGAGACACTTCCCAGCTATTAACTGGCTGAATTCATATTCCCTATATCAAAATAAAGTAGATGAGTGGATGGATAAGAATATAGATCCAGACTTCTCTAAGAATAGAATAAAGGCAATGACTCTTTTACAGGAAGAATCTAGCTTGCAGGAAATAGTTAGACTAGTAGGTAGGGACTCACTATCAGAAGGTGACCAATTGAAACTAGAAGCTGCAAAAACTATTAGAGAAGACTTCTTGCAACAAAATGCTTTCCATGAGGAAGACACCTATACTTCATTAAATAAGCAAAATCTAATGTTAAAGATGGTATTAGCCTTCTACGATGAAGGAAAGAGGGCCTTAGACAATGGAGTATACCTAAATGAAATATTAGATCTTCCAGTAAGAGAAAAAATCGCTAGAGCTAAGTTCATAGGAGAAGATAAGGTATCAGAAATAGAAAATATAATAGATGAGCTCAAAAACAATATAGATGAGCTTATAAGCAAAGGAGGTATCCTTGATGCTTAAAGAATATAGAACAGTTACTGAAGTTGTAGGACCTCTGATGATGGTTGAAGGCGTAGAAGGAGTTAAATACGAGGAACTTGTAGAAATAGAAATCCAAACTGGGGAAATGAGAAGAGGTAGGGTTCTAGAAGTACAAGGAGACAAGGCCTTAGTTCAGCTTTTCGAAGGTTCCGCAGGTATTAACTTAAAGGGTACCAAGGTTAGGTTCTTAGGTAGGCCACTGGAATTAGGAGTATCTAGTGACATGATAGGAAGGGTATTCGACGGCCTAGGTAGGCCAATAGATGATGGTCCAAAGATTATCCCAGAAAAGAGACTGGACATAAACGGTGTACCTATGAACCCAGTGGCTAGGGACTATCCCTCAGAGTTTATTCAAACCGGTGTATCTGCCATAGACGGACTTAACACCCTAGTAAGAGGGCAAAAGCTACCTATATTCTCAGGTTCAGGTTTGCCACACTCTGAACTAGCTGCTCAGATTGCAAGACAAGCTAGGGTACTAGGCGAAGGTGAAAAATTCGCCGTAGTATTCGGCGCCATGGGTATAACCTTCGAAGAAGCCCAATTCTTCATCGATGACTTCACTAGAACAGGTGCCATAGACAGGGCAGTCCTATTTATAAACTTGGCCGATGACCCTGCCATAGAGAGAATTGCTACTCCACGTATGGCCCTAACCTGTGCAGAATATCTAGCCTATGAAAGGGATATGCATGTTCTAGTTATCCTAACAGACATGACTAACTATGCGGAGGCACTTCGTGAGACTTCCGCGGCTAGAAAGGAAGTTCCAGGAAGAAGAGGATATCCAGGATACCTATATACTGACCTTGCTACCATATATGAAAGGGCAGGAAGGATAAAGGGTAGACCAGGTTCCATAACTCAAATCCCAATCCTTACAATGCCAGAGGATGACATAACCCATCCTATACCAGACTTAACTGGATATATTACAGAGGGTCAGATAATACTTTCTAGGGAATTATACAAGAAGGGGCTAGAACCTCCAATAAACGTACTACCTTCCTTGTCAAGACTTAAAGACAAGGGTATAGGTGAAGGTAAGACTAGGGAAGACCATGCAGATACTATGAACCAGCTATTTGCAGCCTATGCTCAAGGTAGGGAAGCTAGAGAGTTGGCAGTTATCCTTGGAGATGCTGCATTATCAGATACAGACAAGGCCTTTGCTAAATTTGCAGAGGAGTTTGAAAATAGGTATGTAAACCAAGGATATAACAACAATAGATCCATTATAGATACCCTTGATTTAGGTTGGGAGCTACTCAAATTATTACCTAGAACAGAACTTAAGAGAATTAGAGACGTATATCTTGAAAAATATCTTCCGCTGGAGACTGAAGGAGTTGAAAAATAGTGGCTATCTTAAATGTAAAACCTACTCGTATGGAGCTTACAACCCTTAGAAAAAGGCTTGCTACAGCTACAAGAGGCCATAAGCTTCTAAAGGATAAGCAAGATGAGCTCATGAGAAGGTTTATAGAGCTGATTAGAAAAAACAAAGCCTTAAGGATGGAAGTAGAAAAGGAATTACATGAATCCTTTCAAGAGTTTTTATTAGCCAGTGCTGTTATGTCTCCAGAAATACTGAAACAGGCTGTATCCTTTCCAAAGGAAAGCATTTCAGTAGAAATAAAGAAGAAGAATATAATGAGCGTAAACGTTCCCGCCATGAACTTCATTAGAAAGCTTGAGGGAGATGAGGGTAGTATTTATCCTTATGGTTTTGTTCAAACTTCATCTGAATTAGACGATGCCATTTCTAAACTTTATGGAATTATGCCAAAGCTATTGGAATTAGCAGAAATAGAAAAGGCAACCCAACTAATGGCAGATGAAATCGAAAAGACTAGAAGAAGGGTAAATGCTCTAGAATATAGAACAATCCCTGATTTGGAAGAAACCATCAGATTTATCAGGATGAAACTAGATGAAAATGAAAGATCATCAATTACTAGGTTGATGAAGGTTAAGGATATGATCCAAAAGGAAGCATAGATAAAGCCTCAAATATGAGGCTTTTTTTCTTTTGTTTAAAGGTGATAGATTAAAAAAATTTACACAAAATGACATTAAAAAACAATGAAAAAAATAATTGTTATATGTATAAAAAGTACCCTTCTTTGGTAATACTTTTACCATAAGGAAAGGGTACTTTCTTAAATAATGTTTTGTCCCCCTTTACATTTTTTAGGATGTATCCTTTCCTTTAATTTACTCTTTTTAAGGAGGGGAATTAAATGAAAAGGATAATTATTTTTGCAATTATAGTATTTTTATTAGTACCTACATTTTCCGTTGCCAATACTAAATACAGTGAAAATGATGTTTTAACAGGAATCCTAAAGGAATTTAAGGGTAAATTCTTAGAAGGAGAAATTAATATTGGGGGAGTAATCCTAGATGAATTCATATCTAAAGAGAAAATAAAGGAAATTGGAAAGGAGATTAAGGATGAGCTAGAGTTAATTGGTGAGGAATTAGATCAAAATAGGGGAGATTTATTTTTAGAAGGAAAATATTACCTCATAGAGGAAATCTATGAGGAGGGCTTTAACCACCTGATAATTTATGGATATAGTGCTGAACAAAATCCCGTAACCATCATGTTATCCTCCTACTTTAGTCCCGAAATCAATATAGGTGAAACAACCTTATTCATTAATGTAATAAAAGATGAGAAAAATTTCAACATTAATGGTATAATAGGAAGTGTAGAAAATATTTTTAGGAGCTTTGGCAAGACAGCAGAGATCACTACTTGTGTTATAGGAACAGTAGATGGAAAGTTGGACTACAATTACATAGAAAAGTATGCCAACAATGCCCTAAAAAAATTCAAAGGTAAGGTTGTTGAAAAGTATACAGATCCAATGGTTACCAGCTATACTGTATATACACCTTATATTGAAAATTATATTTTTTCTTTAGAGAAAAGAGTTAATTTAAACTTGGCAATAAGGTATAATGAATATGAAAATCAGACCTATATATGGATAGGAACACCTATAATAACTACGGGATATTAAAGAACGGAGGAGATACATTTGGAAAAGATAATGGTGGAAACAAGCCCTCCATTAAAGGGGAAGGTAAGAATATCTGGTGCAAAAAACTCAGCTCTTCCTATATTGGCTGCATCACTGCTTGGGACAGAAGACATAATCTTAGAAGATGTGCCAAATTTAAAAGACATAGAAGTAATGTGTGAAGTATTGACTTCCTTGGGAGCTAAGGTTGAAAAATTAGATAAGGGAATAATAAAGATTAATTCATCTAATATAAATAACTATATAACTAGATATGAGTTAATGAGCAAAATGAGGGCATCCTTCTTAGTCATGGGCCCCCTATTAACCAGGCTAGGCAAGACTAAAACGTCCTTACCTGGAGGTTGTGCCATAGGCACAAGACCAATAGATTTACATTTAAAGGGCTTTAAAGCCTTGGGAGCTACTATCAACTCAGACCATGGCAATATAAGTGCCTATGCTGACAAGTTAGTTGGAGATAAGATATATTTAGACTTTCCTTCAGTAGGTGCCACAGAAAATATTATTATGGCAGCAGTATTGGCTGAAGGAGAAACCATAATAGACAACGCAGCTATGGAGCCTGAAATTGTAGACTTAGCCAGTTTCCTAAATAAATTAGGTGCCGATATTAAGGGTGCTGGTACCTCCACCATTAGGGTAAAGGGTGTAAAGAAGTTAGGTGGTGGAGTTCATTCCATCATACCTGATAGGATAGAGGCTGGAACCTTTATGGTTGCTTCTGCCATAACTGGTGGAGATATTACTGTAGAAAATGTTATTACAAGCCATATAAAGCCTATAATAGCAAAGCTTAAAGAAGTTGGTTGTGAAGTAATAGAAAATGGAGATAGCGTCAGGGTAATAGGCAATAAGGACCTAAAACCAACTGACATAAAGACCCTACCATATCCTGGCTTCCCAACTGATATGCAGGCCCAGTTCATGACCTTGATGAGCCTGTGTAAAGGCACCAGTGTAGTTATAGAAACCGTATTTGAAAATAGGTTTATGCATGTAGATGAATTGAAAAGGATGGGTGCCGATATAAAGATAGACGGTAGGTCTGCAATCATTCAAGGTGTTGATAAGTTAACATCTGCCCCAGTTAAGGCATCAGACTTGAGAGCAGGTGCTGCCTTAGTATTGGCAGGCCTAGTAGCCGATGGAGTTACTGAAATAGACAATATCTATCATATAGATAGGGGCTATGACGGCATAGAGGAAAAACTATCAAGCCTAGGGGCAAAGATATACAGAAAATAAAGTCTTGGGAAACCAAGACTTTTTTATTTAATAGGCAAAATCTCTACTCCTGTATAATAATGTTTTAGGATTTCTTCAAAGTTCTTTCCATTTTTACCCATGCCATTGGCTCCCCACTGGCTCATACCTACTCCATGGCCAAAGCCATAGGTTTCTATTTCAATAATATTTAACTTCCTATCTAAGGAAATGGTAAAATTGGTTGAATTTAATTCAAACAGGTCTCTTAGTTCTCTGCCATCGACTACCTGAGTATCTATGGCCACTTTTTTTACCCTTCCAGTGGCAGTCCTTTCTATTAACTTGATCTTCTCATGGACATTGTTCTTGTCTATATTTGCCATTGTATACTTTGATTTTATTTTCTTTACAAAGTCATCTATGCTCATGGTTACAGTATTTCTAAACCTTGGGGCTCCTTCTTCATAGGGGCTAGAAACTGATTTTAAATAAGGTAGGTCAATGGCAAATACATCTTTCACATTTTCTGTCCTTCCACCAGAAGTAGAATGGTAAAGGGGTTCTATTATTTCTCCATCATAGAAAATAGCCAGGTGGTTAGTAGACTCTACTGCCTCCTCTATTTTAGACCAATATTTTTTTACCCAAGACTCTCCATGGATGTCTTCAAGCTGTGGCAATGATAGATAAGCCTGGCAATGGATTCCTGTACATAGGGGGGCCAGCTTGTGGTCAGGATGTCCCTCTTCAAACTTTAAGTTTCTAGATATGGCATAGGTCCTAGCAGCAACAGCCTGGGCCTTTAGGGCTTCCATGTGGAACTCGGCAGGCATTTCAGCTGCTACAACCCCCTTTATATAATCATCGATGGGTATGATCTCCACCGCATTGGTTTTAGGATTATAGACCTTTACTTTTTCTAAATCATAATTTATTTCTACAGGCTCCTTTTCTTCTTTCTCTTGTTCGATTTTTTCTTCTGGTGTCTCTTTTTCTAAGGCAACTCCAATGGATGGGGTTTCCTTAGGCACAAAATTAAAAGTCTTAACAATAACTGTAGGAAGCAAAATAGTTATTACTAAGACTGTAAGTATATAAAATCCAAGTTTCTTCATCTTTTTCCCCTCATCTATAATAGTATGTAATATTAATATGCCAATGGTTAAGGCTTTATGCTTTAATTATTGGCATATTTTATTTGTGGTTAAAATTAGGATAGCTGACTTAGTATTTAGAAAAAAATTTAAAAATAATAATTTATTTTGTATGGATTTTCATAATGTGGAAATACTAGGTAATGGAGGTGGAAATATGAAGGATAAACTAAATAAATTGATGGAAAAAAATGGCTTCATAATTATGTTGTTTATAATAGTCTGCCTTATTGCAGGCGGAACCTTATATTTATCTATGAAAAGCTTAAACAGAGACTTAAATATGGGAAGGGATGATTTTGTAATCTTAGATGACACCCCTGGAACTGGAGCTTATACAGAAGATGAAAACTCTGGCTTAGAGGAAACCTTAAGTGCAGAAGAAGAGTTTGAAGAGGTAGTAAAAACTAGTTCAGAGGATGAGGAAGAGGTAATAGAGACTAGTTCCAGTGATGTAGAAGAATTAGAGTTTGAAGATGATATTGATGAATTAGAAGAGGTGGATGATATAAACCTCGTGAGCACTTCCAGTGGTACAATCATCCTTCCCATAGAAGGCCCTATAATCACAGAATATACATCTGACGTATTAGTGTATTCTGAAACCTTAGAAGCTTGGGTTGGCCACGCTGGAATAGACATAGGGGCTGAAGTAGGTACCCCAGTTAAGGCAGCAGCAGATGGCACAGTAAAAGAGGTATATGAAGATGAACTATGGGGGATAGTAATAGTAATAGACCATGGTAACCAGCTGGAAACCAAGTATGCAAATTTATTGACTAAGGAGATGGTAAAGGAAGGTACAAAGGTAAAACAGGGGGATCATATATCAAAGGTAGGCAGCACTGCTAAAATTGAAATGCTAATGGAACCTCATCTTCATTTTGAGGTTAGGAAAAATGGAAATTTAGTAGATCCTCGTTCTATTACTCGATGAAAATGCATAAATATTTAGTGTAAACCCAAAAAGTCAAGGGGGGATTGATGAAGTGAAAGATTATATAGAAGAAAGAGTCTTAGAGATTGCAAAATACATAGTAAGAGAAAAGGCTACGGTCAGGCAGGCAGCAGGAGTTTTTGGCGTAAGTAAGTCTACAGTACACAAAGATGTGACGGAGAGACTACCTAAGATAAACCCTCTTGTTGCAAAAAAGGTTCGAGATATTTTAGAAACAAATAAAGCAGAAAGACATATCCGAGGTGGTAAAGCCACCAAATTAAAGTACACCGCATCTAGAGAATAAAGAAGGTCCCAATGATGGGACTTTTTGGTTTTTTTGACACTTTTTGAAATAATTTTGAAAAATAGCAGGAGTTTTTGAACTTTTGTAGTATATAATATAAGATAAGGAAAAATAAGGGGGAACTTAAATGTGCGCATTAAGAGCTGATTTAGGTGTTGACTTAGGTACTGCCAGTGTACTTGTTTATGTAAAGGGAAAAGGAGTAGTTTTAAAAGAGCCTTCAGTAGTTGCCATAGATCAAAATACGGATAAATTCCTTGCTGTGGGAGAAGAAGCTAGAAGGATGTTAGGAAGGACTCCTGGAAATATAGTGGCCATCAGGCCTATGAAGGACGGAGTAATATCGGATTATGATATAACGGAAAGAATGTTAAAATACTTTATAAAAAAGGCCATAGGCAGGACTTTGTTTAAGCCTAGGGTAATAGTTTGTGTTCCTAGTGGTATTACTGAAGTGGAAAGAAGGGCCGTTATAGAGGCCAGCAATCAAGCTGGAGCTATAAAGACCTATTTAATAGAAGAACCTATTGCTGCTGCCATAGGGTCTGGTATAGATATTACGGAGCCAAGTGGCAATATGATTGTAGATATAGGTGGTGGAACTACAGATGTGGCTGTCATATCTTTAGGCGGTATAGTGGTTAGCAGGTCTATAAAAATTGCCGGTGATGAATGTGATGAAGCCATATCAAGATATATTAGGAAAAAATATAATATGATGATCGGTGAAAGATCAGCTGAGGAATTAAAGTTAAGTATCGGCTCAGCATACAAAAGGGAAGAGGAAGAATATAAGGAAGTTAGGGGTAGGAACCTCTTAACTGGACTTCCTTTAACAGTAAATGTTTCGTCAACTGATATGATAGAAGCTCTTAAAGATCCTATACAAGAAATTGTAGAAACAGTCCATGCAGTCCTTGAGCGAACACCACCAGAGTTGGCTGCAGATATTAGTAACAAGGGTATAATTTTAACTGGTGGGGGAGCCTTACTCTATGGCTTGGACAAGCTAATTACTGAAAAAACAGGCATACCAGTTAAAATTGCCAATGAGCCAATATCCTGTGTAGCCAGGGGTACTGGCAAGGCCTTAGACTGGATCCATGTATTTGATAACAATATAATCGAAAGAGGGGCAAATAAAAAACCTAGGGCCTAAAGTTTTATTAAATGAAGTCGATAATATAATAGAGATTAATATAGGGTGTGATATATATGAATAGGGGCCTATACATAGGGGCTACATCGCTATTGACCAATCAAAGAAGATTAGATGTACTTGCAAACAACTTAGCCAATATAAATACTGCAGGATATAAAAGGGATATAAGTTTAGCTGAGTCCTTTCCAGAAAAACTCTTGTCTAAGATGAGTAAAACCCCTGAATTAAACAATATACCAAGGGGAAATGAAATCCAATTTGAAGAGGTTCAAGGTGATATTTATAGGGCTAGGACTTTAGACGGATATTTTGTACTGGAAACTCCCTTAGGAAAATCCTATGTAAAGGAGATAGAATTCGTCATAGATGAGGAAGGTTACTTAAAAACATCATATAAGAATTTAGAGGATGAAAACAAGACTGATTATGAAAACTATGTAATAAACAACAATGGTGATAGGCTACAAGGTGCAGAAGACCTATTAAATACACTGCAAGAATCCCTTTACTATCCACCACCATACGTTATCGGGACCATGAGTGCAGGTGTGAGATTTCAAAAGCTCTTTATCGACTTCACAAGTGGACATATAATGGACACAGGTGGCAAATTAGACCTTGCCATCAAGGGAGATGGATTCTTCAAAGTCCAAGGACAAGATGGAGAAATACTTTATACTAGAAACGGGTCCTTTGCCATAACAGATGGCTACCTATCCGACCTAGATGGCAGGAGGGTACTTGGACAAAATGGAGAGATCTTCTTAAACGGTGGAGAGGTAGATATTTTAGCCAATGGAGAGATTAGGTTAGATGGCCAGTTAGTAGATGTACTAGATGTAGTAGATATTGATAATAAGGAATTTCTTAGAAAAAGAGGGGACAACCTATTCTATGTAGTAGAAAATGGAGCTATTGAAGAACTGCCTTTCCAAGGTGAAGTACTCCAAGGCTATTTAGAATCATCAAATATGAACCCCTTAAGTGGCATGGTGGAAATGGTAAATCTTTTAAGAGAATTTGAAGCCAATCAGAAGGTAGTTAGGATGCAGGATGAAATGCTTGAAAGAGCAGCCAATGAAATAGGTAGAGTATAGGAGGTAAACTATGAGAGCTTTATGGACTGCAGCAACTGGAATGAAGGCACAGCAATTTAATATAGACACTATTTCAAACAACTTATCCAATGTAAATACTACAAGCTATAAGGTACAAAGAGCAGAGTTTAAGGACTTATTCTATGCCAGTATTAAAAGGTCTAATATCCTAGATGAAGGTGGTAGGCCTGTAAACTTAGAAGTAGGCCATGGAGTTATGCCTGTGGCTACTAAAAGGGATTTTAGGGTTGGTAGCTTTGTTGAAACTCAAAATACCTTTGACTTTGCCTTAAACGGTGAAGGCTTCTTTGCAGTATTGTTACCTAATGAAGATATTAGGTATACTAGGGACGGAAGCTTTAAGTTAAGTATGGAAGATGAAGAGGCTTACCTGGTTACATCAGAGGGCTACTATGTACTTAGTGAAGATGAAGACTATATTGTAATAGAAGAAGGCATAACCGATATAAGTGTAGATGAGTTAGGCTATATTTATGGAAGAGATGAAGATGATGAATTAGTGGAGATAGCTAGGCTTATGATTGCAAATTTCATGAATCCAGAAGGCCTACAATCAGATGGGCAAAACCTCTATAGGGCAACAGAGGCTTCAGGAGAAGCCATAATCCTAGAGGCTGAGGAGATGAATACTAGAGTTGTACAAGGCTATTTAGAGGCCTCCAATGTGCAAGTAGTAGATGAAATGGTTAAGATGATCACTGCCCAAAGAGCCTATGAAATCAACTCCAAGACCATAACTACTGCAGATGAAATGATGCAGATGGCAAACAATTTAAAGAGATAGGGTTAGGAAGTTAGCTAATGCTTAATAATGCGAACTGATGAATTGATAAGATAATTTGATTAGATAAAGTTGGTGATTTAATTGGAAATATTACCAAACAATAATATGATAGATAATTACAAGGACATTTCCCAAATTCAGGAAAAGATTGCTAATGTAAATAAAGATGATGATAAGAAGTTAATGGAAGTATGTAGAGAGTTTGAGAGCGTATTCGTATATATGATGTTAAAGGAAATGAAAAAAACTGTACCAGAGGATGGACTTATTGAAAAATCTCAAGGAAGCCGTATATTTGAGGATATGTATTTTGAAGAATTGTCTAAGGAAATGTCAAAGGGTGAAAATAGCCTAGGTATAGCAAAAATGCTTTATGAACAATTCAAAAATGGAAGAGTAAAATTATAAAGGTGTCGCTTAAGGCGACACCTTTACACTTGGTTTTTCAAATATTGGATTGATTTGGTATGTTATGTTTGAACCGTTGACTACAAATTCTACTATGGATACATCGTAAATTTCTTCAGCTTTTGTTAGGCTTGTAGTCTTAAGTCCAATATACCTGATTCCATCTCTTAGTTCTAAGCTGTTGGCATTGCCACCGTAAACTACAAAGATATTCTTTCCTTTTTCCCAAGCTTCAACTAGGTATTTGTGTAGAAGGTCTGCTTCTAATTGGTCTGTAAATCCACCAGGATTAAAGATTGGTGATGAGAAGAAAAGTACAATATTCTTATTTTCATCATTATTTAGATCCTCTTTTAATAGATTCCATTGGTTAGAATCTGTTGACCTAATTCCACCTTTTTCTGTATTTACATATAGGAAGGTCATGTCTCCCTTCTTAACCTTATTATAACCACCTGAAGCATTTATCTTTGTTGGGCTGGTTATGCCATTATTAAACTCCTTAGACACACTATTTAACAATACAGCAGTTTCATGCTCATTTACCCTAGATATGACCCTAGATAGGGCATCGTATTTAACTAGTTCATTTAAGTTCTTAGGTTCTGCAACTACACCAAAGCTAAAGCCATTCGTTTCTACCTTAGCCTTTACATTTTTACTATCCTTCAAAGTACTTGGTGTAGGTAATACTATATTGCCAATTTCAGGAGCATAAAGGGCAGTTAAGCCATCTATGACTATTTCCCCTGCATGTCTCTTTTGGACATCAGTTTCTACAATATAGATTTCTTCTAATGCTACTGGATAGGTCATATTAGCTGGTAGTTCTACGGTTATATACTTCCATCCTTCCCAGTCAACATGTCTTGCAAAGTCAATTTTATGAGATTCACCTTTAGCATCTCTTAAGGTTCCTCTTAACCAGCTGCCCATGTTATCTCCCTTAACCCATAGGCCTAATTTCTTAGGTAGCCTTTCTATAGGAAGTCCAGCCTTATCTTCAAAAGCAAACTTAGCATAGGCAGCCCTAGAGTTTTCACCATTGGAAAAATCATATTTTAATACTAGGGAAGTTTTACCTTCTTTGGCATCATTAGTAATGCTTAGTTCACCTGTAACTTCCTTAGGATAAACTGCAAAATTTATATTGTCTAGGGTTTCAAAGCCTTGTAGTAGTTTTCCTTCGTCACCTACATATACTAGGATGTTTCTAAGGCCTGTACCAAACTTGGCAGTTAAGGCACCTGCAACTGGTTTTGATCCACTGTAGAACTTATTATTTTCCACATAGCCTATGTCCTTAACAGTGGAAAATTCAATATCTTCTGGATAAATTTTAGCCTTATAGCCATCTTCATTTACTCCATAGAAAGTAGGTAAGGATCTTTCACTATTTATATCTATATTGAAGCTAGATATATTAGTGCTTATGTCCTTTACATTGTCCAATACTTTTAAGTCTAAAGACGCTTCTATATTATCATATTTTGCTGTTATTTTAGCATTTCCATTAGATAAGGCTTTGAATTTGTTTTCTACAAATTCTCCTTCAACGCCTTCTACTGTAAATTGGAGCTTACTTTCATCTAGTTCTACTGGGTTGAAATACTCATCATATCCCTTTACAGTAAGGTTTCTACTAGTGCCAACAAACATATTAGTATCATCTGTAGTTACTTTTATTGATGATAAGCTGCCCTTTGGAGCGTTAGAAAATACTCCTACACCATTTATTACAGACCTTTCTGCACCATCAGAAGGCTTGTTTACAACAGTAGCCTTGCTTTCGCCTAGGGGTTTTACCACCATAGTAGTGGAACCGCCACCGTCTAGGTTGATGGCATTATGAGCTCCTAGTTCCTTCATTATGGCCCCAAACATTGGCTGGCTAACACCCTTGAAGGAAGTATCTCTACCGTCTATGGTTACTAAGATGATTTCTGTTTTATCTTCACTTATTCCAATTCCAGTTCTTGGATGGTTTCCTCTTGGGTCTCCAGCCGAATTAGGGTCTAGGGTTACATAATCACCATTATCCAGGATTATATTGCCTCCACCAATGGCAAATTTGATCTTTTCTATATCTGGATTACTAGATATATTTAGGCCAACTCTGTCTCCTATGGAGAAATCTAAGAGTTGTTGGCCCCTTTCTCCATTGCCTACTAGTACATAGCCATTTTCAGGTATTTTTAATGGCCTGTCTCCAGTTCGGACATTAGTTACAATGCCATCCTTGTTAACAAAGACTTCAACTAAGTCAGCTACATAAGTATTGCCTGGAGATTTTTCTCCCCAATGCCTGTTTAACATAGTAACTGCATTGAAGTCTCCATAAATATTGTTTACTGCATTTACTTTTACTGTATTACCAGTATCATTGTTGGTAACTGAAATTTCCCATCTAAACAGGTCCATAACATTGGCTTGATTTAATGTGTCGATGAAAAATCCTGGTAGTTTTTCATGTATGCTGTCCCTTGGAACTACTACTAGATCTCCATCTTCTATTAAGGAGCCAACGGGGCCTGTAAATCTATTGAAATAGAAGAAATCCCCGTTTATTCCTGCTACAGCATCATTTTTTTCAACTAAGGTACTTACTTTAGTTCTATTGGTAACGGAATCGGAATTATATAGTCCTTTTACTTCTACATATGGGTCTAGGAGGTTTATCCTCAGGACATTTATATTCCACCATCCAGCAGTTGTAAACCTCATTATCTTTTCATAGGTTGTGCCTGATGCAATATTAGTCCTTTCCACAGATTCATAGATAGTAGTTGGCATATTTATAGTAACGCCATTGGCCATGGAAGGACCAGCTGCTGTGAAGATAATGGCAAAAGCCAATAAAGATACTATTAAACCTTTAATCTTTCTTTTCATGCAAATCACCTCGCTGTGAACAATTTAGTATTAGCTAACTATAAAGGCTCCCCCCCTTCATTAAAAAATCTACATTAATTATATAACTTTTATATATCAATTGGGTTACAAACATATTACAAGTTATATACATTTGGTAGTATTGCTGTTTATATGTAGTTGAGGGAGAATAAGGATAAAAGGAAAAAATATTGTAGAGAATATGAAAAAATGCCAAAGGCTTGCTTTGGCAAAAACAAAAAATAAAAAATGGCTGATTAATTTAATCAGCCATTTTTGTCGGTATGGTCGGGGTGAGAGGATTCGAACCCCCGGCCCCATGGTCCCAAACCACGTGCGCTACCAAACTGCGCCACACCCCGTCGCTCGCCCGACTATTATAGTATATAATAGACTTAAAAAAAATGCAATAGGTTTTTTAAATAAATTTTTAGGAAAAACTTGGCAACATTCAAGTATATTGCTTCAAAAGCTGATTCATTTGAACTGAGACAAGCTAAATCTTTGTTTTTCTTCTTAAATCTTGCTTTTCGATTTTTGATTTAAAATAATTTTTATATAGGATTCTAAAAATCTATTGGAAACTTGACTCAGTTTTCTCAATTACCGTTGCCAATTGTCAAATTAAGGGTGTATAATGTAGTTATGGCTAATGGAGGAATACTTATGCTAGATATATTAGAAGAAATAAAAAGGGAATTATTTGTAATCTTTTTTTCAATGCTACCCATAATAGAACTAAGAGGTGGTATCCCCTTAGGGATATCCTTAGGTCTAAGTCCTGTACATAGTGCAATACTTAGTATCATTGGGAACATAATCATTATACCCTTTTTGTTGAAACTACTAAAACCGATTATGCAATTTTTAGAAAAAACCTATATCTTCTCTAAAACCATAGGGTGGGTAAAGAAAAGATCTATGAAAAAGGCAGCTATAGTAAAGAAATACAGCCTAATAGGTCTTTGTCTATTTGTGGCAGTGCCTATACCTACTACTGGAGTATGGACTGGTTCTGTCATAGCATCTTTATTAAAATTAGACCATAAAAAGGCATTTTTTGCTATGGCATTAGGCATAATAATAGCAGGGATTATTGTACTTACTGTATCCTATGGGGTAATTACTATATTTTGATCTGCAATAATTCTACAATTATTGACTGTAGGATTACCATATGATACAATGATGGCTAAAGAAAAAATGAATATAGTTCCTTATCAAGAGAGATGGAGGGAAGGGCCCGATGAAATCCAGCAACCAGTACTTATTTGTACATGGTGCTAAATCCCACAGAACTAGTTCTGAGAGATGAGGTAAGATGTTTGTAACCTTCTCTTGAAGGTTTTTTTATGACCTAACCCGATTTATGCGACCAATATGATACTACAAAGAACAATATAAAAATAAATAGGAGGAAAGCGAATGAGAAGATGGTTATTTACTTCTGAATCAGTTACAGAAGGACACCCAGACAAGGTATGCGATCAGATTTCTGATGCAATACTAGATGCAATATTGGCAAAGGACCCTGAAGCTAGGGTTGCCTGTGAAACTACAGTTACTACTGGAATGGTATTGGTAGTAGGGGAAATTTCTACAGACTGCTATGTTGATATACCAAAGATTGCAAGGGATACTATAGAAGAAATAGGATATACAAGGGCAAAATATGGTTTTGACGCTGACACTTGTGCAGTTCTAACTTCTATAAATGAGCAATCTCCTGACATAGCCATGGGAGTAGACAAGGCATTGGAGCTAAAAACCCAGCCTGGAGATGAACTTGACACCATTGGAGCAGGAGACCAAGGTATGATGTTTGGTTTTGCATGTAATGAAACACCTGAACTCATGCCACTGCCAATATCCCTAGCCCACAAATTAGCTAAGAGATTGGCCTATGTAAGGAAAAATGGTATATTAGATTATCTAAGACCAGATGGTAAAACCCAAGTGACAGTAGAGTATGTAGACGACAAGCCAGTTAGGATAGAAAACGTAGTAGTATCTGCCCAACATAAACCAAGTGTTCAATTAGAAACTATTAGGGAAGATATAATAAAACATGTTATAATGGAAGTAATTCCCCATGAATTATTAGATGAAAATACAAAGTACTATGTAAATCCTACAGGTAGGTTTGTTATTGGGGGACCAATGGGAGATGCAGGTTTAACAGGTAGAAAGATTATAGTAGATACCTATGGTGGATATGCAAGACATGGTGGTGGAGCTTTCTCAGGTAAGGACCCAACAAAGGTAGATAGGTCAGCAGCCTATGCAGCTAGATATGTGGCTAAAAACATTGTGGCAGCAGGCTTAGCAGACAAATGTGAAGTAGGTTTAGCCTACGCCATAGGAGTAGCAAGACCTCTATCCATCTATATTGATACCTTTGGCACTGGAAAGATTTCTGACGAGGAAATCAAGGACCTAGTAAACAAACATTTCGACTTAAGACCAGCAGCCATAATAAGAGACTTAGACTTAAAGAGACCAATATATAAACAACTAGCAGCCTATGGACATTTCGGTAGAGAAGACTTAGATTTACCATGGGAGAGATTAGATAAGGTAGAATTACTAAGGAGATAATTCCTTAGTAATTCTACCTTAATTCACAATGCACAATTCACAATGCATAATTATGAAAGTCAGAGTCTAGGGTCAAAAGAACCCAAAAGCATGACTAAAGCAATTGTGAATTGTGAATTAATAAGGAAACTATTCACTATTCACTAAATATGAGGGGGTAGAGATATGCTTAGCCTTGAGGGGGTAATAGAAGAGGTTAGATTTAGAAATGAAGCCAATGGCTATACAGTGGCAATCCTAAATACTTCTGATGGGCCAGTTACCATAGTAGGCCATACTCCCTTCCTATACCTAGATGAGAAGGTAAAGGTTGAAGGAGAGTGGGTCTATCATCCTACCTATGGAGAACAACTATCTTTTACTAGTATTACCACCATCTTACCCTCTACATTAACTGGCATAGAAAACTACCTTTCATCTGGCCTTATCCCCTATATTGGACCTAAAACAGCTAAGAAAATAGTAGAAAGATTTGGTTTAGACTCTTTAGACATTATTCAATATAATCCAGAAAAATTAAAAGAAATCCCTGGTATTGGCGACAAAAAACTAGAAAAAATAGTTGAAGCTTTTAAGGAACAAAGAGAACTTAGGGATACCATGATCTTTCTTCAACAATATGACATATCAGCCAACTTAGGCATAAAAATTTATAAAAAATACGGAAAAGACACCATAAACGTAATTTCAGAAAACCCCTATAGATTATCAGAAGACATTTTTGGAATAGGATTTAAGATAGCTGATAGAATTGCCCAAAAAATGGGTATTAATAATAAATCATCATATAGGATAGAAGCAGGCATAAAGTATATAATTATGGAGTTTGCAGGAAATGGCCATTGTTATGTCCCCTTAGAAGAACTAAAATCCTATGGTTCAAAACTACTTCAAGTAGAAGAAGACCTTATAGAAGAAGGGGTAAGGAGCCTAGGTATAAAAGGAAGTCTTCATCTCATCACCGATGAAGAAAAAATCCTAGTATATTATACTCCCTTCCATATGGCTGAAAACTATGTAAGCAGAAAGCTCGTAGAACTATCCCAAGTAAAGTTAGAGGAACTGGATATAGACTTAGATAGGGAAATAAAGAAAATAGAAGAGGAAGAAAATATTAACTTTGCCCAAAATCAAATCCTAGCCATAAAGGAAGCCATGAATAATGGCCTACTAGTCATTACAGGTGGGCCAGGTACTGGAAAGACAACCATAATTAAGTCTATAATCAAACTATGTGAAGACTTAAAGCTTAAAGTAGTCCTAGCTGCCCCTACAGGAAGAGCAGCTAAGAGGATAACTGAAACAACTGGAAAAGAGGCAAAAACAATCCACAGGCTATTGGAATATTCATTTTTAGAAGATGATATGGCCTTTGGAAAAGATGAGGACAGTCCCATAGATGGAGATCTAATCATCATAGACGAGGCCTCCATGATAGATATACTGCTTATGAATTCATTACTAAAGGCAGTAGACTTAGGTACCCGTTTAGTCTTAGTAGGAGACGTAGACCAATTGCCATCAGTAGGTCCAGGCAATGTATTAAGGGACATAATCTCATCGGGAGTAGTTAAGGTAGTCAGGCTAGATGAGATCTTTAGGCAATCTGAAGAGAGTTTGATTACAGTAAATGCCCATAGGATAAATAAGGGAGAGGGCCCAATATTAAATAAAAAGAACAAGGACTTCTATTTCATAACAGAAGCCAATACTGAAAAAATTGCAGAGACCATAGTAGACCTCTGCAGTGAAAGATTACCAGGCTTTTATGGAGTAGATAAGCTAAGGGATATACAGGTACTAACTCCAATGAAAAAAGGAGAAGTAGGCATAAACTCATTGAACCAGAAGCTACAAGCAGTGCTAAATCCAAAGACTCCAAATAAGGCTGAGAAGCAAATAGGCAGCGAGACATTTAGGGTAGGGGACAAGGTAATGCAGATTAAAAACAACTATACTACTGAGTGGAAGATAATAAGGGATGGTATAGAAGTTGAAAAAGGAGAAGGAGTTTTTAATGGAGATTTTGGATTTATTACTGAAATAGATGAAGAGGACAGGATCTTAAAGGTCCTATTCGATGACGAAAAGGAAGTAGAATACGAATTCAACCAATTAGATGAACTAAAACTTGCCTACGCCATTACAGTTCACAAATCCCAAGGTTCAGAGTTTCCTGTAGTTGTTATGCCTATAGGTTGGGGACCACCAATGTTACTCACTCGAAACCTATTATATACTGCAATCACTAGAGCCAAGTCCTTAGTAGTCTTAGTAGGAGAAGAGAAATATCTATATATGATGATTAAGAACAATAGGATAACTAAAAGGTATTCAGCCTTAGATAAGAAAATGAGGAACTATATATCTATATTTATGGGGTGATGTTAGTTGTTTGGTGTCTTAAACAATCTGCTTTTTTCATCTAGACATATTTGTC
>JAAYFT010000105.1 GCA_012728125.1 Tissierellia bacterium
TAATTGGTATTTGTGTTTATAGTGAATATATTATACCAAAGATTGGGATGTTCTTGTTATTTTAATTCAAAATAATGTTGAAATCCCAACATTTATAAAGCACTTTTAATGTGCGAAAGTTGAGTTAATAATTGACACATTTAATACAGGATTATTGTTTCCTAATTTGAATAATCCCTGCACAATAAGATATAGTCGTAAAACTAATATCCCAATTAGGGAGAGATTCTTTTAATTCATCAAACACAAAATATACTTCTTCATCATCCCAGTAGTCTAAAAACCTTTTTCTGCACTGCTCAAGTAGTTCTCTTGTCTCAAAAGCTATATCCCCAATAATGATGATACCATCTTTGGATAGATGTTTTCCCAGCTTGTTTATAAATCTACTTTTATCTTCATCATCTAAGTGGTGCATTGCATAAGTACTAATAATGTAATCAAATTCTTCATTTTCCAACTCAGTTGGTAAACCACTAGAAAAGTCATATTGTATCAGTTTAGCTGAAGGCATTTTCTCCCTTGCTATGTCTATCATCCTTTGGGAAAAATCAATACCATATATTTCATATCCATCATCATATAGTTTTTTCGTCAAGACTCCTGTTCCAAATCCAATATCTAATACCTTTGCCTTATCTTTTTTATAAACTATATTGTATATGGTGTTTAAAACATCCTTATAGCCTGCAAATGGATATTCATTTTCTTCATGGCTTAATTGAACACTTTTGTCATATCCATCTGCCCATAAATCAAACCCTTTATTGTCTAACATTAGATTAGTCCCCCTTATAAATTTAAGTCTTGTAACCCAAAAAGTTTTATCCTTTGAAAATAAACTAGCCAAATTATGCGAAATACCAAATTAGCTAGGGCTTTTCTTTACTTAGTACTTTTGAAAAAACCATATCCACTACATAGTAGGTAATTAGCCAATATACTTTGCTAAAAATAAACAGGGATTATCTTCGTTCCAAAATAAAGGGAAAACTTCCAAGGGATAAAAACCATTTTTTAAGTAAAATTTCCTTGTTCTCTCATAAGGCTCATATTCTGCTGATGCGTCATGGGTTTTTACTGTTATGAATTTATATCCATTTTCTTTGGAATAACTCTCCACAGCCATTAACAAAGCATGGCCTATACCTTGCCTATGACACTCTTCCAATACACCTAAATTATACATTTCAACTGTAAATTCATTATGTGCTTTTAAGGCCACAAATCCAATGACCTTTGTTCCATCAAAAGCTGCAAAAAATGGCAACTTTCTGTGTGCAACTGACTTCTTCAAAATATCCTCTGGAGGACTAAACCACTTTGGTAGAGAATTCATAATTTCAAGTGTAATATTGGTCTTTAAATCCTCATCTATTATTCTCTCAACCTTAAACATATGTATTTCCTCCTAATCTAAACTGTCTTTAATACATAACTATATATGCGCATATTAATCATAAGCATCAAATAATGCATCTTAAGAATTGTCTTTTTTCCTTAATTCTCTCAATATATGAGATGCGGATACTCCTACAACAGCTGATAGATAAAGTACTGAAAATATTATTCCATAGTAGTAAGATGATTGTCCACCTGAGCTGAAAATTCCTGCACTTATAACTGTTATCAAGAATCCTAAGATATAAATACCTAAGCCCAACAAAAATGAAATCATAAAATCCTCCTTACTTTAAAATATAATTAACTAAATCCCTATTAATGAATACATAATATAATTTATCTTGTATCAAGTAAATCTCCTGATATAGATTTTATTATAATCCTTTAGTTTACTTTTGCCATACTAATAGGTACCTCCAGAAAAGCTTTCTACTAACCTTTGCTGTTGGTATATGCTTATTTGTTAATGACCTTATTTCATCTATGGTCATGTATACGTCACGCTCACCATGCCTTTCCCAAACTTGTCTTGCATCTTCATCGTCTTTTCTTAGCTTGCCATTTTTTATTAAGTTCATTACAATGTTAGGAAAAAATGCAAACCCCCATATCATATAATCAGCTAGTGATTTTGCCTTTACAAGGTCCAAGATAATGAGTTTACCACCTTTTTTGAGCTTTTCCTTGGCAAAATTCAAAAGCCACTCATAGGGTAAATGGTGGGCTGTAGCTGATGTTATAATGACATCAAGGCTATTGTTTTCAAATTCCATATCTAGAATATTATCGCATATGTAATCTATGTTCTTACTTGGATATAACACTTTTGCTTTTTCTATCATCTTATCTGCAAGGTCAACAGCTATTACTCTTTTTGATTTTTGTGCAAGCATAAATGAAAGTTCTCCTTTACCACAGCCAATGTCAAGGCAAGTTTCTACATTGTCTGGAATAAGTTTCATAAGCTGCTTGTAATAACAATTATTATGATCCCATTTAGGGTCGTCTAGGTCTGCGATTTCATTAAAGTCATCTTTCACAAGATTATAATCTTCCATGTCCATACCTCCCTACTCATTTATCTTGCTCTTTATCCTTTGACTTTTCTGTATGTATATAAGCTGAATAATAAATATAACAAGAGCTAGTAGACAGATTGTACATAATTTCCCTACTAGTCATTTCATATTATACTAGATAAGTACAAATGTATTTAGTAATTATATACCATTTTATGCTCATTCTTTCCAGTCTTTTCCATCTCATATTTATCCTTTCAAAATATTATCATAAAAAATAGGCTATACTCTCATCTTATTCCATCAAAGCATTGTCTCTTCCATCAAATATTCGTATAATATATACAAATTAAAAACTTAATATCTACTGTTGATTAGGAGGAATTATCATGGCATCTAATCTAAAGA
>JAAYFT010000106.1 GCA_012728125.1 Tissierellia bacterium
CCCATGAAAATCTAGATACTAAACCAAAAGCTCAAGCCAGCTATAGAGAAGTCTATCCAAGGCTCATTCAGCCCCTGGCAGATACTGAAACCTATCGTAGACTTTACTATTCACTTCAGCTAAAGGTAGATCAGGAAATATTTAGGGTTCTAAAGGCCTTACAGGAATCAGATTTTTATGAAGACACTGTAATAATATATACCTCTGACCATGGAGATATGTTAGGTGTCCATGGTGGACTTTTCCAAAAATGGTATGTTGCCTATGAAGAAGCCATCCATGTACCCCTTATTATTCACAATCCTAAGCTTATTCCTAAAAGCAAGTCTGTAGATGTATTAACAAGCCATGTAGATATATTGCCTACCATATTGAGTCTAGGTAATATTGATGTGAAAAAAGCTATGAAGGAATTACAAAAAGACCATACAGAAGTCCATCCTCCTGTAGGTAGAGATCTTACACCATTAATTCTTGATGATAATAAGTCTTCCTTTGAAAATGAACCAATATATTTTATGACTGATGATGATCCATCCCGAACTTTAAACCATGCCAATCCTCTAGGGATACCAATTGAGCCTGTAACACAGCCATGTCATTTAGAAACTGTTATTGTCAAATTGCCTACAGGAAAAAATAATAGGCTAGAAACATGGAAGTATACTAGGTATTTTGACAATCCCCAGTTCTGGACCAATCCTGGCTCAGAAGATAAAAATATGCAAGAAAAATGTACAGTACCCACCTCACCCGATGTCAGTTGCAAACTTTGTGTTACTTCAGTTAAAACTTCACCAGTTCCAGATGAGATGGAAATGTATAACCTAACAAATGCTCCCACTGAAACAAAAAATCTAGCAAACCCTGAGTTTGCAACTGTAGAGACTATGGCAATTTAAAGAATTTTAAGTCAGATCTTATCAACTCAATGTAAAAAGAAAAGAATATATCCTACTACTGGTGAGATTCCAGGAAAACCTTCTTGTAAGGGTTCAAGTAGGCTATTCTTAAATCAATAAATATTACCACTTAATAAAGATTGCAATCAAAAGGGTTGCAATCTTTTAATTTTTTCTATTTATATTGGATAAATTTTAAATTTTTGTAAATCCTAGTAGACTACTAGGAATTAATTTGTTATAATCTAATATGAATAAATGAGAATACTTATCAATTAGATAAATCAATAATAAAGGAGAGTTTCTATGGCGAGAGAATTATTAAATATTAAAGGCTTAAAGGTAAATATCGATGATAAAGAAATTTTAAAAGGCCTTGATCTTAATATTAATAAGGGAGAAATCCATATTATTATGGGTCCTAATGGCAGTGGAAAATCTACCCTTGCCTATACCCTAATGGGACACCCTAAATATGAAATTACAGACGGAACTATTGAATTTGATGGAGAATTAATCAATGAAATGAAAGCCGATGAAAGGGCTAAAAAAGGTATATTCCTTTCCTTTCAATACCCAGAGGAAATACCAGGGGTTACTGTAGAAGATTTCTTACGTACAGCTAAAACTTCTGTCACCGGAAAAATGCAAGGGATAATGGCATTTAAGAAATTATTAAAGGAGAAGATGGATCTCTTGGAGATGAAAGAGGAATATGCTTCTAGATACCTAAATCTTGGTTTTTCAGGTGGAGAAAAGAAAAAGAATGAAATTTTGCAAATGTCCATTTTAGAACCTAAGCTTGCAATTTTAGATGAAACCGATTCTGGTCTTGATGTAGACGCTATAAGGATTGTTGCAGAAGGTGTAAAAAGGATTAAAGATGAATCCAGATCTATCTTAGTCATAACCCACTATAATAAGCTGTTAGACTACCTAGAGCCTGACTATATTCATATCCTCTTAGATGGAAAGATAGTGAAAACTGGCGGTATGGAATTAGCAAAAGAAATTGATGAAGAAGGATATGAAAATATTAAATTAAGATATTCTCATATATAGGGGTGAAAGCATGGAAAGAAAAAAAACTTATATTGAAGATATAGATAGAGGAATATATGATATAAAAAATGAGTTTACCTACAAGTATAAGGCTGATAAAGGTTTGACACCTGAAATAGTAAAAGAAATTTCAAAGGAGAAAAATGAGCCTAAGTGGATGACTGATTTTAGACTAAAATCTTTGGAAATCTATAACAGTATGCCAATCCCTACTTGGGGACCAGATTTATCAGATCTTAATATAGAAGACATTGTAACCTATATAAGACCAGATGCAGAGATGAAACATAGTTGGGATGATGTTCCCGAAGAAATTAAGAAAACCTTCGAGCTATTGGGCCTACCCCAAGCAGAAAGAGAATCCTTGGCAGGAGTTGGAGCGCAATACGACTCAGAGGTTGTATACCATAACATTAGAAAGGAATTAGTTGACCAAGGTGTAGTTTACATGGATATGGAAACTGCATTAATAGAATATGAAGATATAGTTAGAGAATATTTCATGACCTTGGTTCCCCCTACTGCTCATAAATTCGCTGCACTTCATGGAGCAGTTTGGTCAGGTGGGTCCTTTGTTTACGTGCCTGAAGGTGTAGATGTGGATATTCCTTTACAATCTTATTTTAGATTAAATGCACCAGGAGCAGGCCAATTCGAGCATACTTTGATTATCGTAGAAAAAGGTTCTAGACTTCATTTTATTGAAGGCTGCTCTGCACCTAAGTATAAGGTAAACAACCTCCATGCTGGTTGCGTTGAACTGTTTGTAAAGGAAAATGCTACCCTAAGATATAGCACTATAGAAAACTGGTCTAAAAATATGTATAACCTCAATACTAAAAGGGCAGTAGTAGATAAAAATGGTACAATTGAATGGGTTTCAGGTTCCTTTGGTTCTAAAGTATCTATGCTCTACCCCATGAGTATATTAAAAGGAGAAGGTGCAAGGTCAGAATTTACAGGTATTACCTTTGCTTCACAAGGCCAACACTTAGACACCGGTACTAAGGTAGTACATGCAGCACCATACACTACATCTACAGTAAATTCAAAATCTATTTCAAAAGATGGTGGCTATGCCTTTTATAGAGGCTTGCTTAAAGTGGCACCAAATGCCTATGGTTGTAAATCTACTGTATCCTGCGAATCCTTAATGCTTGACAATAAATCTAAATCAGATACCTTGCCTATAATTGAGCTAAACAATGACAATATAGATATTGGCCATGAAGCTAAAATAGGTAGGATCAGTGATGAAGCTATTTTTTACCTTATGAGTAGAGGAATTAGCGAGGAAGAAGCAAAGGCCATGATAGTTAGAGGCTTCGTAGAACCTATTACAAAGGAACTTCCATTGGAATATGCAGTTGAATTAAATAATTTAATCAATATAGAACTAGAAGGCACTATAGGTTAAGGAGGGATAAGGATGATTACATGGAAGAGAATTAAACTAGAAAATTTTTCATTCCCCAAGATATATGATTATAAAAAAGAATTTATAAGGCTAGAAGAAGAACTACCCTTGGGAATAAGATTAGATAAAATCTATGACACAGTCGATAAGACAAAAATAAACTGGTTAAATACTAGTGAAGGAAATGGCCTAGGCAAAGAGTTCATATCCTTTGTTAATGAATTCTACAACAGTGGAGTATCCTTATACCTCGAAAGAAATTCATTAATTGAAAAGCCTATAGTTGTAGAATTTAACATGGATAAGGAAAATCCTACAGTAGTTGATAAAAACATTATAGTGGCTGAGCCTAATAGTCAAGCAACAATAGTTTTCGATTATAGTACAGATGAAGGAGTTGAGGCCTTCCACAATGGCTTTACAGAAATACATGCAGGGGAAAATTCCTCCTTAACCATAATTAAAGTTCAAAGGATGAACGATATTTCTCAAAATTTTGATACCAATATTGCCTATGTGAAAGGTGAAGGAAAGGTTAATTGGATAACAGCTGAACTGGGAAGTCAAATTAGTGGATCAAATTTCACTACATTTTTGGATGAAGTAGCAAGTGAATCTAACTTATCCTCCATATACTTAGGTGATGGCCACCGTAAAATGGATTTATCTTATTCTATGATCCATAAAGGGCCAAGAAGCATTAGCAATATTGAATCTAGAGGTGCCTTAATGGATAATGCAAAAAAAGTCTTTAGAGGAAATCTAGATTTTAAAAGAGGATCTAGACTTGCAAAGGGTGGAGAAGAAGAATATGTACTCCTCCTTGACCCAACTGTAAAATCTGATTCCATCCCTGCCTTGTTATGTGAGGAAGATGACGTGCAAGGAGAACATGCTGCCAGCGCAGGTCAAATCAACGAAAATCAACTATTCTATCTCATGAGCCGTGGCCTAAGTGAAAGGGAAGCTAAAAAATTGATTATAGAAGGTGCCTTTAGACCTGTTATAGACAGGATCCCCTTAGAAGAACTAAAGCAGATAATAGATAGTGAAATTGAGAGGAGACTAGTAAATGCATAAACTCAATATAGACGAAATAAAAAAAGACTTCCCCATATTAAATCAAAAGATTAATGGCAACAGGCTCGTCTATTTAGATAATGGGGCTACAACACAAAAGCCTATTCCGGTAATAGAAGCAATCTATAATTATAATACAAAGTCCCATGGCAATCCCCACAGGGGGGCACATCAACTAAGTATTAGGGCAACAGAAGAATATGATTTAGCTAAGGAAAGGGTTAGAAAGTTTATCAATGCAGAATCTATTGAAGAAATAATCTTCACTAGAAATACAACTGAATCCATAAACCTAATAGCCTACTCTTACGGAAAAGAATTTATTAATGAAGGTGATGAAATTGTATTGGCAATTTCAGAACACCACAGCAACATTCTTCCTTGGCAAAGAATCGCAAAGGAAAAGAAGGCTACCTTAAAATATATGTATTTAAATGATGATGGAAGGATACCTATTGAAGAAGTAAAGGAAAAGATTACTGAAAATACTAAAATCGTATCTATAGCTCATATGTCAAATGTTTTAGGAACTATTCATCCTATAGAAGAAATAATAGACTATGGACATAAAATGGGGGCTATTGTTTTAATAGACGGTGCCCAAAGTACTCCCCATATTAATGTAGATGTTCAAAAACTTGATGCAGACTTCTACGTATTCTCAGGCCACAAGATGCTTGCTCCTATGGGAATAGGTGTAGTATATGGGAAGAAGGAAATACTAGAAAGTATGCCTCCATTTTTAATGGGTGGCGATATGATAGAGTATGTTTATGAAGACCATGCTAGCTTTGCCCCCCTACCCTATAAATTTGAAGCTGGTACCCAGAATGTAGAAGGTGCAGTAGGATTAAGGGCTGCCATAGAATATTTGGAAAAAATCGGAATGGACAATATTGAAAGACATGAATTAAAATTAGTAGAGTATGCCTTAGACAAGATGTTATCTATACCCTATGTAAATGTTCAAGGACCTAAGGATTTGGATATGCGAGGTGGTATCATTTCCTTCACCATAGATGATGTCCATCCCCATGATGTATCTACTATTTTAGACTCCTATGGTGTAGCTGTAAGGGCAGGCCACCACTGTGCCCAACCCCTAATGAGATATCTAAATCTTCCTGCAACATCAAGGGTAAGTTTCTACCTATATAATACAAAAGAAGACGTTGATCAATTTATTGAAGGATTAAAAAATGTTAGGAAGTGGTTAGGATATGGATCTTAGTTCAATATATACTCAGCTTATTATGGAACATAATAGAAGTGGCCACAACAAAAGGCCCTTAAGTAATCCAGACATCACAGAAAGAGGACATAATCCTAGCTGTGGTGATGATATTACATTACAACTGAAAATTTCTGATGATATAATTGAGGACGCTTCTTTTGAAGGCGTTGGATGTGCCATTTCTCAAGCCTCCACCTCTATGATGATAGATTTAATAAAAGGTAAAAGTATAGGAGAAGCATTAAAATTGGTTGAAACCTTCATAGGTATGATAAAAAAGGAAATTACTAATGAAGAGGAATTGGAAATATTAGAAGATTCAATTGTTCTTCAAAATATTTCAAATATGCCTGCAAGGGTAAAATGTGCTGTTTTAGCATGGCATACATTAAAAGAAGCCCTAGGACAAAATTAAGAGATGTCTTATTGCTTGACATCTCTTTTTAATTATTTCAATAAGATTCTTGACCATATTTAGTTAAGTATTCATCCCTTAACATAGAAAAAATCAATTGACTACGATATCCCATTTCTCCCTTATAAGATTGCCTTAGGGTACCTTCATGTACAAAACCTAGGCTAGTATAAAGATTTATTCCTACAGTATTGTCTTCAAACACATCTAACCAAAAACGATTCATTTTTAGTTCTATGAAACAGTATTTTAATAGGCCTAGGATAAATTCCTTTCCATAGCCTAGTCCCTTAACATTAATTACAATTCTCCTAAATTCAAAACTATGGGACTTTTTATCAATAACCGATAAGCAGAAGCCTATGATTTCCCCACTATTTTTTTCCTTAATAGACAGTAGCAGTATATTATCAGCCTTTATTTCTGCAAGATGGTCTTCATAGGTTCCTTGAAAAACAAAATTTCTATTTTCAATATCCTCTTCCATTTCAATTATTCTAGGGATTTCTTCTTCTTTTGCATCATAAATTTTCAATCTAGGAGTTTCAAAATGTAATTTCATTTACATCCTCCATTTTCCATGACATAAGGAATTCTACCATTTGTCATAGTGGATTTTTTCTTCATTATACCTGTCTTTAGGGTTCCTATCCTGTGCTTTGACTCCTACAACTACTAAGCCAATTGGAATTATATGTTCTGGTATATTTAAGGTTTCTGACATGGCATCTACCAGGTGCTGTCTAGAATAAAGTCCACACCATACTGCACCTAAGCCTAAACCATGGGCGGCCAATAACATGTTTTGAATTGACGCAGAACAATCTTCAACTAAGAATCCTATATCCTCTTGTTTGCTTGTATCTCCGCAAACTACAATACCACATCCTGCCTCAGGTAACATTTTTGCATATTGATGAAAATCTGCAATTTTATTCAATATTTCCTTATCCCTAATTACTATATATTCTCTTGGTTCATAATTATGGGCTGAAGGAGCCTGAAATCCTGCCTTAAGGATTAATTTTAAGTCCTCTTCCTTAATTGGTTCCCCAGTGAACTTTCTAATGCTCCTCCTAGTAAATATTGCATCTAATACATTCATCAAATCACCCCTCTTATTTTTTTAAATCGATTAAGTACTTTCTGATACTTACTTGCTATTATAATTATAACAGATTTAACATTTTTTCCAACTTAAGAACATATGAATATACATTAGTTGAAGAGTTTTGTTAAATATTTTACAAACCTTTTAATATTTCCCAGTTTTAAGTTTAAACTTATAACTTCAGGGTAATATATAGTAGACGAACAAAAAACTTATAAGAGGAGGATGCATATGGCTATTTATGAAAAACTAAATGAATACCTATCAAATTTAGCTGTACTTAATGTTAAATTTCACAACTTACATTGGAATGTTGTAGGACTTCAGTTTGTTCAAATTCATGAATTTACTGAATCCCTATATGATGATTTATTTGAGAAATATGATGCTGTTGCAGAGTTAATAAAGATGAAAGGTGAGAAACCTCTAGTTAGAATGGCAGATTATATAGAGAAGGCATCCATTAAGGAAATTGATAAGGATAAATTCTCAACTGTAGAAGTTCTTGAAATAGTGAAAGAAGATTTAGGTAAGATGAGAGAATTAGCAACTGAAATAAGAAACCTTGCAGATGAAGCTAATGACTTTGTTACAGTAGCTGAATTTGAAGGCCACGTTGAAGGCTATAATAAAAATTTATGGTTCATAGAGGCAATGTTGACTCAATAAATTAATAGATTATTATTTAATATGAAGATAAAGGAAGTTTAGTGAAATTTACTAAACTTCCTTTTTTTATTAACTAAGTATTGCAGGCTTTCAATCCTGTTGTACAATTATGAATGAGGCTTACACCCTTAATATTTTGTCTGCCTCCTTGAGTTGGTTTCTTATCTCAATATTTTGTGGACACATGGCTTCACAGTTACCACATTCAACACATTTTGAAGTGTCTATTCCCTTTACTATATAATTTTTATATCTATTCTTTGAGTTTTCCTCAGTTCCAAAAACATAAAAATCATTATAGATCTGAAATATATTTGGAATAGATACATTTTCAGGACATGGAAGACAGTATTCACAGCCTGTACATCCAACCTTAATCTTCTCTTGATAAATCCTTGTAACCTTATCTATTAATTCAATTTCCCTACTACTTAAATGGCCAGGTTTAGAATCAGATACAGTTTTTATATTTTCCTTCACTTGTTCAAGGTTGTTCATACCGCTTAATACAACAGAAACTTCTTCATGGTTTAATACCCATCTTAAGGCCCATTCAGATGGACTTCTTTTTACATCATTTAAATCCCATATGGCTTTGATTTCATCAGTTGGGTTTGAGAGTTTGCCTCCCTTTATTGGTTCCATAATAACTACAGATATTCCCTTATTATAGGCATATCTTAATCCCTCTTCACCAGCCTGATAGTTTCTATCGATATAATTCAATTGTATTTGACAAAAATCCCACTCATAGTAATCAACTATGTCTTTAAATACATCTAAACTATCATGGAAGGAAAAACCTATATATTTTATCTTGCCACTTCTTTTAGCTTCATCAATAAACTTAAATACATTTAAATCCTTAAGGTTGTCCCAATACTCTTTATTTAAAGTATGTAATAAATAAAAATCAATGTAGTCAGTATCTAGCTTTTCTAACTGCTCATTTAAATACTTGTCAAAATCTTCATAGCTACTAATTAACCAACTAGGCATTTTAGTTGCAAGATAAACCCTTTCCCTATAGCCATCCTTCAAGGCTTTACCAACTAATAACTCACTATTGCCTTGATGATAGGGATAGGCAGTATCTATATAGTTAACCCCATTGTCCACTGCATATCTTATCATTTCAATAGCCTTTTCTTCGTCTATTTTGCTAGAATCATTATCTAGAATTGGAAAACGCATACATCCAAATCCTAGTGCAGAAACTTTCAATTTATCCTTAGTAAAATTTCGATAGTCCATAGTCTTCCCCCTTAGTCTTTATTATATTGAATAAATTGTCTTTAAAACTGAAGTCTTTAAATATATTATCATATCCTGTCCCTCTCTTGTCAATTAAAAGTCCAAACTAAAAAGAAGTTTAGTGTATTTCACTAAACTTCCCTAATTTATTGTAGTTCTAGTGCACCAGTATTTAATCCATAGTACCTGCCCTTTTGTCTCATTAGCTCGTCATGGTCTCCACGCTCAATTATTTCACCCTGTTCTAATACCATAATGGCATTAGAATCACGGACTGTAGATAACCTATGAGCAATTACAAAGGTAGTCCTACCCTCCATAAGTTTATCCATTCCTTCTGATATAAGCTTTTCAGTCCTAGTATCTACTGAGGAGGTAGCTTCATCAAGAATTAAGATAGTTGGGTTGGCCACTGCTGCCCTTGCTATTGAAAGCAATTGTCTTTCTCCTTGGGAAAGATTGCCTCCATCTGCTGTAAGCATAGTATTATAGCCTTCTGGTAGATTTTTGATAAAGTAATGGGCATTGGCAAGTTTTGCAGCTGCTATTACTTCCTCATCTGTGGCGTCTAGCCTACCATACCTTATATTATCAGCTATTGTTCCTTCAAATAGGTGGACATCCTGCAATACAATACTCATGGTGCTCCTCAAATCATGCTTATTAATTCTCCTAATATCTATTCCATCATAAAGTATTATACCTTCGTTAATTTCATAAAACCTATTTATAAGGTTTGTAATAGTAGTTTTACCTGCACCTGTTGAACCTACAAAGGCTTTTTTTTGTCCTGGCTTTGCATAAAGGTTTATTTTCTTAAGAACCTTTTGGCCTTCTACATAACCAAAACTCACATCTTTAAAAGTAATATAGCCTTTAAGTGGTACTTTCTCATATTGACCATTTTCTTTAGGTACATTCCAGTAATAGTTCCCATCATGATCCTTTTCAAGCCTTACATCACCCTGGTCAACTTCTGCTTCTTGGTCTAGTACATTGAATATCCTCTCTGCACCTGCTAGGGCTGCAAAAAGGGTGTTAAATTGATTAGATACCATGGTAATAGGTCTTGAAATTGTCCTTGTGTATTGTAAAAATGTTGCTATATTACCTACACTTAGCCTATTTTTCATTACCAATAATGAACCAATCATGGAAACCAGGGCATATAGAACAAAGGATAGATTGCCCATTACAGGCATAAGCATAACCCCATAGGTTGCTGCCTGGGTACTGGATTTTCTTAATTCTTCATTCCGCCTACTAAAATCATCTATGGCCCTATCCTCATAATTAAAAACCTTTACTACCTTTTGTCCAGACATTATCTCTTCAATATATCCATTCATTTCTGCTAAAGTAGCTTGCTGGTTTCGGAAGTTCTTAGCAGACCTTTGGCCAATATACTTTATTGTAAACATCATCACACCTAACATAGCTACAACAACTAAGGTAAGTATTGGGCTTAAGATTATCATCATAATAAAAGTTCCCACAACAGTTATGGCAGACAATAATACCTGTGATACGCCTTGTTCCAAGGATTGATTTAGCATATCAACGTCATTAGTAAAAGTCGACATTAACTCTCCATGGGAATGGGTATCGAAGAATGAAACAGGCAGTTTTTCCATATGGGCAAACATTTCTTCTCTTATTTTATGGACAGTCTTCTGGGCCAGTCTAATCATGGACAAGTTTCCAATATATTGACCAACAGATATTAGAAGTACAAATATTGCCATAATAAACAAGTATTTAATAAATAAGCCCCTATTAAATTCTCCTACTAATGTGTCAATGATAGGACTTAACATGGCATTAGCACCTATTTGGGCAAGAGAACTGATAATTATAAAAAGTATCCCACTAATAAACAATACTTTATTGTACTTGAAGTAGCTAAATAATCTTTTCAAAGTCCCCATGGGGTTCTTTGGTTTTAATTGCATATGCCTAGGTTTTTTGCTCATTCACCGATCACCCCTTTCTGTTGTGATTCGTAAATTTCCCTATATATAGGAGAAGTTTTTAATAAACTTTCATGGTCTCCCATGGACTCGATTTCTCCTTCATGTAATACTATTATCCTATCTGCATGTTGGATAGATGAAATTCTTTGGGCTATGATTATGGTAGTTATATCCTTAAGTTCATTTTTGAAAACTTTTTGAATTTTAGCATCTGTAGCCATGTCTACAGCACTTGTTGAATCATCAAGGATTAATATTTTTGGTGATTTTAACAAGGCTCTTGCGATTGTAAGCCTTTGTTTTTGGCCTCCGGAGAAGTTATCTCCTCCCTGTTCTACCCTATGGTCAAGACCATCTTCATATTTTGATACAAACTCCCAAGCCTGGGCATGCTTTAATGCAGTTATTATCTCTTCGTCTGTGGCACTTTCATTACCCCATTTCATATTTTCTCGTATAGTACCAGAAAACAGGGTATTTTTTTGCAGTACAAAGGCCACTTGGTCTCTCAAAGCCTTAACATCATAATTCCTTACGTCTACTCCACCTACATATACGGCTCCTTCTGTTACATCATATAGTCTTGGGATCAATTGAACTAAAGTGGATTTGGAGGAACCTGTAGAGCCTATAATCCCTAAAGTTTCCCCAGAGTCTATTTTGAAGCTTATATTTTTCAAAGTCTTTTCGTTGCTTCCTGGATATTTAAAACTTACATTATCAAATATTACTGACCCATCCTTTAATTCCCTTTCAGGTTTTGAAATTTCTTTGATTTCCGACTCAGTATTTAATACTTCTAAAATTCTTTGCATAGAAGCTGAACCACGTAAAAACTGCATAAAAAACATAGAAATCATCATAAGAGAAATCATTACTTGAGTTATATAAGTAATAAAAGATATTAATTCACCACTACCTAGGCTACCTACAACAACTTGATGGCCACCAAACCATAAAACAGCAATTATTGTAGAATATATTATTAGGTTTAAAATCGGCATCAGTAGTATTACTAATGAAAGGGCTTTCAAGGCTGTATCCCTTAAAGAGTCATTTCTTTTTTTGAATCTCCCTTCTTCGTGTTTCTGTCTATTAAAGGATTTTACAACCCTAATCCCTATTAGGTTTTCTTGGATTATGGCATTTACCCTGTCTACACGGCTTTGTAGTTTTATGAATAGGGGTCTAGCCTTATATAATATTATGGCTATAGCTGCTACTGTAACTGGAATTGCCACCATAAAAACTCTGGCTAAGGATGAATTAATTGTAAAAGACATAATAAGGGCGAATAATAGCATAAATGGGGCCCTTATTGCCATACGTAAGCTCATCATAGTTACCTGGCCAATTGTATTACAATCATTAGTAAGCCTTGTAATCAAGGATGAAACTGTAAATCTGTCAAGATTTGCAAAGGAAAAGTTTTGAACCTTTTTAAAAGTTTCCTCTCTTATTTCAGCTGCAAACCCATAGCCTGCCCTTGCTCCACAATGGGCACTTAGAACACCAAACAACATTCCCAAAATGGCAGCTAGAATCATAAAAAAACCAATCTTTATAATATAATCTATATCTCTATTTGCAATTCCAACATCAACTATTAATGACATTAGGTAGGGAATAACAATATCTGCAATAACTTCTAATATCATAAAAATTGGACTAAGTATAGCATAAATCCTATATTTTTTCATTAATGGTAAAACTTTATTCAAAATATCCCTCCTCTTCCATCTAAATCTTAAACATTACTATTAATCTTACTTAGGTTATTGTTGATTTTCTTTAAAGCACTAAGTAGTTTTTCAAGCTCTTCTTCATTAAATCCATCAAAAATGTCCTGGTATATTTTAATCAAATATTCTTTATAGTCCCTAATCATAGCTTTACCCAAATCTGTCACTACTAATCTGTTATATCTCAGGTCAGCTTCCAGTGGAACTTGCTTAAGCATATTTAAATTTATTAATCTCTTCACAACACTACTCATGGCACCTTCAGTAAATCTCATCTGTTTAGCCAATTCTTTTTGATTTGCCTTAGGATTATCGTTTATTTTCATCATTAAAAATAGTTGTCCAAAGGTCAAATCATATTCATCTATTTTATATTGTAAAATTTGGGCTATTTTTTGATGGGTGGCTTTAAGTTGCATGGCAACATCAGTTTCCAGCATATTATACCTCCAATTACTTTAGTGTTAAAGTATTTTTTGAACAATAG
>JAAYFT010000107.1 GCA_012728125.1 Tissierellia bacterium
AATATAGTCTCTATATGAGGAACTTATTGATTATTATCTCACTCATATATATAATCATTGGATATTTCATGAATAGAAATAGCTTTAATGGTTATTCAAGTATTTTTAAACATAGTGGTAGATTTTTGTCAGATTTTATTGATCGTTTTGGTTTTGGATTGGCATTAATTAATATGGGAATAATGGGACTTATATCTATTCTTTATGTAATATTAGCCAAAGGTGTGTTCAATGGTCCAGTTGTAGCTGGTATAATCACTGTAATAGCTTTTTCACCCTTTGGAAAAAATCCTCTTAACTCAATACCTATTTTTATAGGAGTATATATGGCTGCTAGTATAAAAGTATTTGATGTATCTTCTACGTCAATGGTTATAGCTGCCTTATTCGGTACAACTTTAGCTCCTATTGCTGGGGCTTATGGAACCATAGCTGGAATCCTTGCTGGTTTCCTCCATGTTTCCATAGTATCCAATATATTAAAGGTCCACGGTGGCTTAAGCCTATATAATAATGGGTTTTCTGGTGGAGTAGTGGCAGCTATAATGGCACCTTTATTAAATACCTTCTCTAAAAGTAAGAGGGAAGAGGATTAGATAATCCTTCCCTATGAATATGGTTAGTTAAGTGAACTACTATAAATCCATTCAAAAAATTAAGCTTGAACTTGTCTGTTCAAGCTTAATTCTTATACATTAAATCTAAACTCTATAATATCTCCATCTTCAACTATATATTCCTTACCTTCCAAAGTTGCAAGTCCCTTTTCCTTTACCTTGGCCATAGACCCATATTCTTTTAAGTGAGCAAATTTACAAACTTCTGCCCTAATAAATCCTTTCTCTATATCAGAGTGGATTTTTCCAGCTGCTTCCTTTGCCTTAGTACCCTTATTTATGGTCCATGCCCTAACTTCTCCCTCTCCTGCTGTGAGGAAAGAAATTAGGCCTAGGTGGTCATAGGAAGTCTTCGCTAATAAGTCTATACCTGATTCTTTAATACCTATTTCCTCCATGAACATTTCTCTGTCCTCTGGTTCTAGTTCTGATATTTCCAGTTCTGTTTTTATACTTAGCTCAATTAAAGGTGTATTAGTTGATGCTGCAAACTCTAGTAAGTCCTTTCTACTTGGATAGTCTTTTTCCATGAATTGAACTTCATCTACATTGGCAACTAGGATCATTGGTTTTTCTGATAGGAAGGAAAAGGTCTTTAATATTTCTTTCTCTTCATCAGTAAGGTCTATATTATTTAATAAAAGCCCATTTTCTAAGCCTTCTCTACATTTCTTTAAAACCTCTAGTTCGGCTAAGTTCTCCTTAGTAACCTTTTTAGATGTTTCTATACGGTTGATACGGTTCTCTATAACTCCTAAATCTGCAAATAATAGTTCTAGGTTTATAGTTTCAATATCCCTCATTGGATCAATGCTGCCCTCAGCATGGATCACATTGTCGTTTTCAAATACCCTAAGTACATGAACTAAAAGGTCAACCTTTCTAATATTATCTAAAAATTGGTTGCCTACTCCCTTACCTGCACTGGAACCCTTAACTAAACCAGGTACATCTATAACCTCTATAGTAGCATAGGTTGTCTTTTTAGGCTTATAAATACTAGTTAAAAAATCTATCCTTTCATCTGGTATCTTTGCAATACCTAAATTAGCCTCTACTTTCCCTTGGGAAAATTCTGTTACTTCAATATTTGAACCTGTTAAAAGATTAAATAAACTTGTTTTTCCTACTGTTGGTAATCCTATTAATCCTATTTTCATATTATTCACAGGCTGAACCTGTTTTCAACTCCTTTTTTCTAATTTTATGCCATATTATATATTAGTAAAAAAACAAAATCTTGTAAAGGATAATTTTTAATTCCCCTTAGCTGAAGATAAGCCAAAGAAACTGCCTATTATGCCTAAGGCTCCACTTAAAATTAAGATGAATATAGCCATAGCCTTAACTAAACCTTCCATACTGGGCAAGGGAATAAATAATAAGCTTGTTCCAATCTGCTTATATCCCAGCCTAAATGTAAAGAATATTAGACCAAAGGCCAGGATACCGCCAACTACAGTTAAAAATAAGCCTTCTAGTAAAAAAGGAAAACCTATGAAGGAATCTGGAGCACCTAGTAATTTCAAGGTATTTATCTGGTCCCTATTATTGTATATTCCCTGCCTAATAATATGGGATATGACTACTAAGGTAGATATACCTGTGGCAGTAATAACAAGGATTCCCACTATAGTAAGTATAGTTATTATTTTTTCGAGTTTATCTATTATATCCTTATTATCTCTTATATAATCTATATTTTCTAAGGGCTCTAAATCCTCCAAAATCCCATCTACTTCACTTATGTCTATCTTAACCTCTATAAAGGGTTGAAAAGGGTTTTCATCGAATAATTCCAAGATCCTAGCTTCCTTTTCTAAGATTTCTTCCATTCTCTTATAGGATTCTTCTTTATCTACTAGATTTGCCTCCCTAACTCCTTTTATACTTTTTATATTCTCCAAAAGATTATTAACCCTAATATTATCTAAACCCTCTTCAAAATAAATATTTATTTCTGCCTCTTTCTGCAGGACCTCAACGACTTCCTTGCTTAACCACCAACCAGATATAACCATGGAAAGTATAAAGAATATAAGGCCTATACTAAATATGGAAAATATATTTGATAGAAAGTCAATCCGAAATATGGTCTTAGCTTCTTTTAAAAAATAGCCAAGATTTGAAAAGAAGTTTTTCATTAAGCCTCACCTCGACTTTCTACTGTAACCTGTCCCTGATTTACCCTAATAAATTTTCCTTCATCAATATCTTCTAACAGGTGGGTTGCATGGGTAGTAATGATCACTGCTGTATCCTCATCCCTAAAGGAAGTTAAAAGTTCCATAATATTTAAAGCATTGTCTAGGTCTAAGTTTCCCGTTGGCTCATCTGCTAAGATTATGGCGGGCTTTCTTACTACCGCCCTGGCTATGGCCACTCTTTGGGTCTCACCAAAGGAAAGGTGCTCCACTAAAGAGTCCCTTTTATGGCCTAGACCTACCTTCTCCAAAGCAATAATGGATTCTTCCTTTATCTTTCTATGGGGTAGGTTTAAGAACCTAAGTCCCAACATTACATTTTCCAAGGCAGTCCTTCCCCTTATAAGTTTAAACTCCTGAAACACAGGGCCTATTAGTCTTCTCATTTTCCTAATATTGTTTTCTTCTTCTTTTTTAATGTCTAAGTCCAACACTTTTAATTGTCCCTTGGTAGGATATTCGATCCCCATGAAGAGTTTAAGTAGGCTGGTCTTGCCTGAACCACTATGGCCTGTAATATATACTATGTCTCCCTTATCTATTTTTAAATTTACATCTTTTAAGGCCTCTGTCCCATCACCATAGACTAGGGATACATCTCTTGCCTCTATCACTATTGCCACCTCCAGCTAAAATAATCTCAAGGTTACTAGTACTTCCAGATATCCGTCTAAAATATTCACTTCCCTAACAATATTTTTTCCTATTAAGGGTTCAAAGTTTAAAGTAAAGTCTCCTTCTTCAAACAAACTATCTAAAGTCCCCTTCCCTAAGGGCATGTCTAAAAAGGACCCCTTTTCAGGGACAAATTTTAAAGTTTGCCCATCCTCTATTTCAAAATAGCCAGACATACCTAAGCCCTTATCCGGAGCATTTAACTGGATTTCTCCTTGACTGAATTTTATTTCTATCCTTGGTATCCATTCATAGGCATTTACTATATCATTAAAGACTTTTTCATCTATTGTGCCCTTTACTCCTCTTAAAGTAAGACTTAGTTTAATATTGTCTTCAGGGAAATTACCTTCTGTTATTATACGGTTAAATCCATAGGTAAACTCCTTAAGAATTCCTTTAATCTCTTCCATCATCAAAGATATATATTCTAATCTTTCTAAATATAACTCCCTATCGCTTTGTAAGGAGGCTAGATACTCTTCTTGTTCCCTAACCAGCTCCTGCTTTTTTTGTAAGTTTTCTTCAAGTATCCTTCTTTTTTCTTCAAGTAGTTTAACCTTCTCATCTAAGTTGTTCCTTTCGGATATTAGCCTCTCTCTACTCATCTCTATCTTAGCTAGAAGTTCATCTGTATTCTTTGTTAAATCCCTTAAGACATTTATTCTCCTAATAAGGCTAGTCAAACTATCTGCAGTTAAGATTATTTCAAGATATGAGCCTGGTCCCATCCTCTGGTAGGTCTGCAAAACTGCCTTTAAAGCTTCTAAATTCCTTTGGTAGTTTTCTTCTTCTTTTTTTATTCCATAGTCTATGGTAGCTATATCCATTTCTAGGCTGTAGATCTCATCATCTATTTTTGCCGCTTCCCTTTCCATTTCCTGTATTTCTTGAGTTTGTATAAAGAGGTGTTCAAGGATTTCCTTTTCTTCCTCCGTAATGCTCATCAATATTTCTTGAATTTGGGAAATTTCATCTTCCCCTTCTCCTATTATTACAGAGGATGTAAGTAGTAGTATGATGATCAATAATGGCAGTACTTTTTTCACAAGGACCCTCCTTTATCTCTTTTGGACTTATACAAATTATATCATCAATGAAAAAAGAGTTAAAGATTAATTAATCTTTAACCCTAACCATCTAGTCACTTATTTGCCTTAAAATAAAATATCTATTGTTATATTCAACTACTTCTATATCTCCATATATATCACTAAAAGCCTTCGAAATATAATCTTTATCTATTTCCCCTGTATTAAAATATGTATGTAGTTTGCCATCCTTTAATATAATGATATTATCACAATATTCTAAGGCCATGTTTGGATCATGGAGCGATATGATACCAGTTTTATTGTGTTCCTTTATTATCTCCTTAATTTTAGACAATATCATATGCTTGTTGTTAAAATCTAAGGAAGAATCAGGCTCATCAAATAACATAAGCTGAGAGTTTTGCAACAAGGACCTGGCTATGAGGATTAACTGTTTTTCCCCTTCGCTTAAATGTAAAAAGTTATTACTATAATACTTTTCCATATTTACCATCTTTAAGGCATCATAGGCCTTTTTCTTATGGTCATCTGTTGGGTAGGAAAAGATATTCAAATATGGGGTAATCCCCATAAGTACCACATCTAAGACTAAAGTATTATAGATTATACTATTTCTTTGGGGCATGTAACTTACGTACCTGGCCCTTTCCTTACTCTTATATAGTAAAATATCCTTATCCCCAATCAAGACCTTACCTTCTATTGGCTTCAATAGGCCCCCTATGACCTTTAATAAAGTGGTTTTGCCTACGCCATTTAGGCCAAGTAGGCCTAATAATCTACCCGAATTTAAATCAAAGCTTATATTTTCAATTATTGGTTCTTTATTATATGATGCTGAAATATTTTCAACCTTTAACAAGCCTATAGCCTCCTATCCTGGGTAACGATTAAATAGGCCAAATAAGGGGCACCAATAAAGGTAGTCAAAATACTAATGGGGATCTCACTACTGGAAATACTCCTTGCTAAAGAGTCAGCTATAATCAGGATTATGGCTCCAATTATACCACTGAAAATTCCTGTATTAAAGTCATTTTTCTTCCTTATGATTCTTCCAATGTGAGGTGCCATGAGGCCTATGAAGGTAATAAGGCCTGTAACGCTAACTATGCTGGCCACTACTAAGGTGGAACCTATTATTGCAAAGGTCCTTATTACAGTAACATTCACCCCAAGGCTCCTTCCCTCATCATCAGATAAGGATAAGATGTTGATTTGCCATCTAAGCAAAAATAAAATAATAATACCTAATATGAAAAAAGGTAACACAGCCAATAACTTATCCAAGGTAATACCTGCAAAGCTACCCATAGACCAAAATTCTATGGCTGCCAGCTGCCTTTCTGGATCTGCAAAGTATTTTAACATCATGATAATACCTTGGGCCATGGAAGTGATAACAATACCTGCAAGTACAATACTGGAGATTCCCTTATCCCTAGATAAATTTGTAAGGCCAATGGCAGTAAAGACTGCCAAAAGCCCACCTAAAAATGCAGTAAAACCTAAAACAAAGGAGCCACCTGTAAAAAATATGATGGCTATGGCAGCTCCTAGGTTAGCCCCAGAGGATACCCCCATAATATCTGGAGTAGCCAAGGGGTTTTTAAATATCATTTGATATATGCTTCCAGCTATGCCTAGTCCCATACCTCCTAGGATTACCATTATAGTCCTTGGAAGACGGAGGTGGAAAAATACCATTTTTATAGTAGCATCTACTTGTCTACCTAAAAGGATTTTCCCAAAGTCTTCAATGGAAATATGGTATCTTCCTACAGTAATGGATAGGATAAAGGCAATACCTAGTATCATTAGGCCTATTATAAATTGGTATATTCCCTTTTTTTCTTTCATTACCTACTAAAAACTTCCCTATCTATGGTAATATTGTAGAAGTCTTCATAGAAGCTTACTGCATCATCAACAAATTTATCATATGGATAATCTTCTCCGTTTAATATGCTGGTCAACCACATAGTTCCTAGTATGCTAGATGGTACTGGTGAATCCCATGATTCAACATCACCTGGCATTACATATACTTCATTGTTTTGTATGGCATTGATACTAGCTAGTCTACTATCATTTAATACATCTTCCTTAGTGTAACTGGCCCCTGGTGCTATTATGATAATATCTGGATTATAGGCTATTAACTGTTCATAGCTTATATTGGCCCAATAGGTATCATCTATGTCTCCAGCTACGTTTTTTCCACCAGCAGTTTCTATCATATAGTTTTGATACATTTTGCTAGTTGCCGTTGATAAGAAGTCACTGTTTCCACCAAGGTAAACCCTTTTTCTCTCCTTATCAGCTACAAGTTTTTCTATTTCTTCCGTTTTCCCATCATAATAGGCTATTAATCTCTCTGCCCTTTCCATGGTTCCTGTAGCTTCTCCAATCATTGCTAAGGTTTCCTTCAAAAGATCCATATCTTCTGGATTAACTGCAATTACGTTTATACCTAGTTTTTCTAAGCTTTCTACCGCTTCCTTTAATCTAATAGGTAATATGACTAAATCTGGCTCTAAACCAATAGTACCTTCCAGGTTAAACTCCTTGGCAGTACCTACATTGGGAAGGTCTAGAAGCTCAGGAGCTGTTAAAGCATATATTGGTCTAGTATCAGCCTTTGCTTCAATACCAACCACATTATCCTTTAGACCCAAGGCTATTAGCATAGAGCTTGTAATATAATAACCACTAACTAATCTTTCAGCTTCCTTTTCTAATACAATTTCCCTACCAAGATGGTCTACTATCCTTATTTCTTCTACTGGTTCTTCATCTACATTTTCTTCTGCTAGCTCTACTACATTCTCTTTCTCTTGATTATCCTCCACATCTACTGTAGTGCTATCCTTAGGTGTACATCCTACTACAGAAATTAGTAAAGCAATTACTAAAGTTACAACAATACCTCTTTTCCATAAATTAGTTAAAAACATAATATCCCCCTTTGTTATGTCTTTTATATTTACTAAACAGAACAAGGACTATATCCACAGTCTTGACATTCAGCACAACCACCACTATGGATTAATCTTCCCCCACACATTGGGCATGTGTCTGGGTCTTCCTTTATCTGTTCAGCTGCCAACTGATTTAGTTCATTTTTTAACCTATCTATCTTTTCTAATCTACTCTCTTTAGATTTTTCAGTTATTAGTATGCCTGCTCTTGCACAGCCGTCTCTGTATATTGTAACCCCTTTTAAGCCTTTTTTCCAGGCATAGTAGTATAATTCCTCTACTTCTTCCACCGTAAATTCATTAGGAACATTTACAGTAGAGGAAATACTAGCATCTATATATTGTTGCCATGCAGCTTGGACTTCAATTCTACTCTTATAATCTAAGTTAGCAGTAGTCACAAAGAAATCAGGCAAATCTTCTTCCCTAGAGATATTGTTTTTATCCATATATTCCTTAACTATAGGTGTAAATACCTTGTAATAGGTATCTACATGATGAAGGGATTCAGATTTTCTAGTATAGGAAATTTGGAATATAGGCTCCACTCCGTTGCTACATCCAATTAAGGTGGATATGCTTCCTGTAGGTGGAATAGTCAATAGTTGACTATTTCTCAAGCCATATTCCTCAATTAGCTCTAATACATCCTCCGTTGCATTGGCTAAAAGGAAAGGTGATTTTAGTATGGCCTCCTTATTATATTTTGGGAAGGGGCCGTATTCCTTAGCCAAAAGGGCCGATTGTCTTAGGGCTTCATTTATCATAATATGGCCTATTTTATGGATTAGGGATATAGACTCTTTATCTCCATATTTTATGCCCAGTTTTATAAACATATCAGCTAAGCCCATAATACCTAGGCCTATTTGCCTGTATTGGGCAGACATTTCCCTTTGTTCAGGTAGTGGATGTAGTTCCATATTCTCATCTAGAACCTCATTTAAATATATAACTCCTTCCCTAACCATTTCCCCGAATTTTTCAAATTCAAAATAGGCATGCCTAGTAAAAGGTTTCTTTACGAATTCTGATAAATTAATAGAAGATAGGTTGCAGCTACCAAAGGCAGGTAGTGTTTCCTCTGCACATGGGTTAACTCCTGCAAACTCAAATTCTGGATCTTCGCTCATAAGATGCCAAGAGTTAATTCGATCTGTAAATAGTACTCCTGGCTCTGCCATATTCCAATTATTTCTAGCTATCTTCTTAAATAAATCCCTAGCCCTTACTGTTCTTTTGATTTCTTCTCCAGTGGCTTCTACATAAAAATATAGGGTATAGTCTTCGTCCCTTTCTACAGCTTCCATAAACTTATTATCAATGTTCACAGATATATTGGCATAGGTTATCTTGGATAGGTCATTTTTTACATCAATAAAATCTTCAATATCAGGATGGTTACAATCCATATTTAACATTAGGGCCCCTCGTCTACCTCTCATACCTATAAGGCCTGTAACCATGGAGTATAGGTCCATAAAGGATACTGCTCCTGTTGTAGTGTTGGCTGCATTGTTTACCTTGGCACCCTTAGGTCTTAGCTTAGAAATGCTTAGGCCTACTCCTCCTCCATAGGAATAAGTCCTTGCTAAATACTTGGCAGTGTCAAATATGGATTCTATATTATCTTCTACCTTTGGCATTACATAGCAATTGCTAAGGGTAATCTTTCTACCAAGCTTGTTCAAGCCTCTACCAGCCAAAACCCTACCTGCAGGCATAAATTTCTTATCCTTAATGGCCTTTTTAATATAGTTATTTCCTCCACTTACCCTGTCTAAAAAGTTTTCAAAACTTTCATTATTAAAACGGTATTTTTTCTCATAAATATCCCTTTGTAGGTCTGTCATAGACCAACCCTGTTCTCTTAACCTTGCCCTTTCCTCCCTATAGAGAATATAGAGCTTTGCCACATCTGGTCTAGACTTCATTAATTGTATCTCTACAAAGTCTTGGATTTGTTCTATATGAACTACTTCTAAGGTTTGGCTAAAGTCCAAAAAAGCTTGGTGGGCAATTTCCCTTGCAAGCTCCTCATCTACACCTATTTCTGATTCAGACATGGCCTTTTTTATGGCATTAACTATCTTTTCTTCCTCAAATGGAACGATATCACCATTTCGCTTTTCTACTTGCAGCATTACATTTCCCCCTTTAATTAAGCAAGAATATTAATAAAAAACACCCTATCAAACAAATATAAAATGATTACTTCTTACTATATGTAGTATATATATATTAATTTACATACTATATATACCACTTTACCAAATCTACAATCATTTATCAAGGAAAAAAATCTAATTAATACAACATCTGTAATAAAGGTGACAAAAGGCCTAAGATTCCGCCTAGTAAACCACCTAGCCATGTAATTGCCTTTAACTCTCTTTCTGCTATTTCTATTATTATCTCTTCAAAGAAATCTATTTCAAAGTCGTTTATCCTCTCCTCCACTACTCTCTCAATATTGAAAAACTCCACTATTTGAGGAAGTTCTTTTTCTAAAAACTTGTTAAATAAAGTAGTTATAAAACTATATATTCTATCAAAATTTGCATTATGAATTTTCATCATTACGGAAGATATGTCTTTATCCAATACCTCGTCTATGAAATTACTTACAAAATAATATATACTACCTTCCATTTCCTCTGAATTTAGTATTAACCTAATATTTCTATCTAAATAATCTAATATCCTTTCTTTATTCTCCTCTTCCTTAGCTTCAAGATTATTCCTTATTTTTTCAAACAAGATATTGTAAGCTCTAGGATTTGAAAAGGTCTTTATTACCTTATGAGCAATTTGACCAATGCCTTCCTGGCCAATACTATCTACTAGTCTTGGGGCAAGGTCTGAAATTTTATTTTCCATTAGCCTATTTAATAGGGTTTTTATAATAAATATTACATCCTCGTTTTTTTCATCATTATCTATATACCTTTCAATAGCAGAGAAAATCTTTTCTGCTATTAAATCGGGACTAATAAAGGCAAAAAAAACCTTATTGAAGTTTTCAGTAATAAGGCCTGAAATGGAATTTTGGATCTTAGCCTTAATGCTAGGCTCCTTTAATATTCTTTTTATTGACTGCCCAATTAACCCCTTATTTTCTTCTAAATATCTTTCCAAAGACTCTTTTATCTCTTGAGGCAGTACTTCTCCTAATGTCCTTTCATCTTGGCTAAGGTCTCTAATATTTTCATTGATTAGGCTACCTAAGCTTTCCTTTAATTCATCGGAGTTGGCTAAGTCTTTTATTATGACTTCTAATTGTTTTTCTACCATATTGTAAATACTATCAGTATTTATACTATCCATTTTTCTATGAAGAAAGGTAACTATTTCCCCTATGAATCCTTCCTTCCTTATTTGAGACAAGACCAAGCTTGCCATATTGGCTTTTACTGTGCTTATAATATGGGTGTAATCATCCCAAGTATTTTCTAGGACTTCTTTTATCCTATTATGATTGTTTTTTAAACTATCTATTTTCCCTTCTATCCAACCTTTTATTTCCTTGTCTACTGCCTGGTCTGAAAGGGACTTAATAATAGTATCTGAATCTAGTAGATACTTGCCTACTGCTTGGCCTATGCTTTCAGCTATTCTCTTCCTCTCCTTAGGTATTAGGCCAGGAGTAAAGGGGATTTTTATGCCCAGAATTTTCTTTTCGTAGTGAGGTCTAAACAACATCTTTATGGCCAGCCAATTTGTAAAGTACCCTATAATGGCTCCTACGGCAACTGGTATTAATATCATCATCTGCTCTCCTCCAAATGGTAAAACGATTCTAAAGTTTATTACATGAATTCAAATATATCCCAAAAAATGTACCATATTTAATATTTCATGTCAAGAATAAGACCCTAGTCTCAATTTAAGCTGCTACACTTATTCTGCCTTAAAATAAAAAAAAATAGTAGAAATTCTACTATTTTTCATTTTTTAGCCTGTTAAATAGGATCTTATTTTCTACTTCTATATGATTATAAAGTTCTCTTTCTAATTCTTGTAATTTTTTGTAAGTGTTGTCAAAGGTAGGGCAGCTAGTAGGTGGAAGTTCAAAATCTTTTGTAGTTTCTCTAATATTTTTCAAAATCTCCACAACTTCCTCAGCATCCTTCTCTACATTATTTATACCCTGGAGTACTTTTTCCAGCAAAGCCCTTGATGGCCTTTTCTCATAGTCCTTTATATCAAAGAATAATGCCCTTTCTTCCTTTATAATATGAGATTCTAATGTGGCCTTTAATTGTCCATATAATTTATGAACCTTCTCCAAAACATCACCACTATCGAAAAAGTGTACCTTGTATATTGTAAATACTAGCCTTTCAATCTCTGGCAATTCCCTTTTTAAATAGGAGTGATGATTTTTTAATATATATTCTATGATTTCAGAATAAGTCTTACTTGCTAAACTATCCATTTTAACACCTCTTTTTTTATCATTATGTAAATTATTTTGTTTTATATTAATACCCAAATATGATTAAGTTACTCTTTATAATTCTAGGACTTGCCCAAATAATTAAGCAAGAAAAAATCCTTGCTTAAGTTTTAATGATATAATAATTCTCTGTCTTCTTTGATAATTACATTATTACACCTAAGTACTTGCTTGGTCCTATCCCCATCTCCTATGGAATCTAAGTATACTATTTCCTCTGGTACAATTTTAATAACCTTTATGTTTTGCCTTTCTTTTTCTACTAAGTACGGATCCGGATGGAATTCCTTGGCCTCATCCAACAATAGGGGGTCCATTAAGCTAGTAGTAGCTGTACCAAAGATTTGTACTCCCTTAATCTGCCTATAATTGATATAGTCCGTATTAACTAATAAACAGACATTGGGATTTTCTGATATGGCCTTAAATTTCTCTCCTCCTGCTGAAAATATATAGATATTCATATTATCCCCTACTGCATATTGAACTGGACTACTCCTAGGTATATTGTTCATACATGTAGCAAGGGACCCATCCTTATGCTCTCTCAAAAAGTCACTTATGAGAGCCTTTAATTCTTCAGGAGAAACTCTTTTGTTTTTCACCAAATCACCTCTTTTATTATTCTAATATCTATTATTTAACTGTTTTCTATAATTTATTCCATTTTTTTCTACATTTCAAAATTATAAATATGTCAGAAAAGTCAAACTTTATTTTTGATTATTAATTATCTAAAAAAATTCAAATCTTAATTGACAAAAATTAAATTTTTCGTTATATTACCTTATATATCAAAGAGTTAGGTATAATAATTATTATCAAAAGAAAGGAAAATAAATATGAAAAAAATAATATTAAGTGCAGACAGTACCTGTGATTTAAATGATGAGTTAAAAAATAAGTATGATATTAATTATTATCCTTACACTATTCTATTAGAAGACAAGCCTTACAAAGACAATGTAGACATTACCCCCAACGACATATATAAAGTATATAAAGAAAAGAAAATCCTACCAAAAACCTCCGCAATAAATGTATCAGAGTATTATAATTATTTTAAACCATGGGTAGATGAAGGATATGAAGTAATACATATTAATTTAGGTGGTGCCTTAACTAGCGCTTATAATAATTGCTGTATTGCTGCCAGTGAATTGAAAGGGGTTTACCCCATCGATTCCTATAGCCTGTCTACTGGCTCTGGTCTACTAGTATTAAAGGCTGCAGAGCTAATAAATGAAGGATTGCCTGCTGAAGAAATTACCCACAGATTAAATGAACATAGGAAAAATATACATATTAGTTTTATTTTAGATACTTTAGACTTCCTATATGCAGGTGGACGCTGTTCTAAAATTGCTTCCCTTGGCTCCAGTATGTTGAAGATTAAACCTGTTATAAATGTGGACAATTCTTCAGGAAGTATGAATGTAGGAAATAAATATAGGGGTACTCTAGAAAAGAACATAACAAGGTTTATAAAAGATAAGCTAAATAGTTATGACAATATTAATAGTGAAAGGATTTTTATTACTCATTCAGGTATGGATGATAAGTATATTGAGATGGCTAAAAATGTAGTATTAGATATTATGGATTTCAAAGAAGTATATGTAACCACTGCAAGTTGTACCATTTCCTCCCATTGTGGACCAAATACTATAGGTATTGCCTTTGAAACAAAATAATTTAACCCCAAGTAATTTTTATCATGAGATAAAATTACTTGGGGTTTTTAGTTTATTATAAGCTATTTACTGCATATTCTATTCTCTTTAAAGCTTCTTCAACCATGGACCTTGGACAACCTATATTTAACCTTAAAAAGCCTTCTCCTTCCTTGCCAAAGGTTGAGCCATCATTTAGTAATACTTTTCCTTTTTCAATCATTAGCTTATTTAATTCTTCTTGGCTTAAGCCCAGTTGTCTACAATCTAGCCAAAGTAGATAAGTACCTTCTGGTCTGATTACATTGATCTTTGGTATATTATTCCTTATATAATCTATTGCATAGTCTGTATTACCTTCAATATAGATAAGGGCTTCTTCTAACCACTCTTGTCCATAGGTATAGGCTGCCTCTAAACCTACTGCTCCAAAGATGGATACATGGCCTATTTCTAATTTAAATATTTCCTCCTCATATTTTTTTCTTATTTCCTCATTTGGTATTATGACAATAGAAGTAAATAAGCCTGCTATATTAAATGTCTTACTGGGCGCTATTAAGGTAATGGATTTTTCTTCTATATCCTTAGAAAGGGATGCTATATTTGTATGTTTGTTGCCCTTAAATATCAAATCACAATGTATCTCATCTGATATTAGAAAAACATCATTTTCAACACAAAGCTTAGCTATTCTTTCAAGCTCTTCCCTAGTCCAAACCCTACCTACTGGATTATGAGGACTACATAGGAGAAGCACTTTAGCAGTTTTTAGTTTCTTCTCTAAATCCTCAAAATCTATGGTATATTTGCCATTTTCAATAGTCAGTGGATTAGTTACTAGGGTCCTATTATTGTTATTGATTACCCTAAAAAATGGTGGGTATACTGGCGGTTGAATAATCACCCCATCCTTTTCTTCAGTTAAGATCCTAATGCCCAGGTTAAATCCTGCAACTACTCCAGGCATAAAGAGGATCCATTCCTTTTTTATATCCCAATTATACCTGGTCTTTGCCCAATTTATGATGGATTCATATGTAGAATCTGGTATGAAATTATATCCAAAAACTCCATGATCAACTCTTTCTCTTAGTTTATCTATTATTTCATCGCTTGATTTGAAATCCATATCTGCTATCCACATAGGCAAAATCTCCTTGCTACCATAGGTAGACTCTAGTGTGTCCCATTTTATACAGTTAGTGTTTCTTCTGTCCACAACTTCATCAAAATTGTATTTCATCATATCATCCCTTTCCTTAAAATTTGTTTTCTAATATTTATTTTATCATTTAGTAAAATTTTGCGCCTTCTTTAGATAGTCTCTCTTTCCAAACCATCTCTAATATTTCTAATTCCTCACTATAGTCGGTTTTAGATTCATCCTCATCATATTTTAATTTTTCCAATATTTCTATTGTAAAATCCTCTTCTCCTTTTTCTTTCCAATCCTTTTGAAGCTCATTGTTTGGATAATTACCAAAGTTTAGTTTGAATTTTGTACTATTAATAGCAGCCTTCAAATCACGGCTTCCCTCTACATAGTATTTGTTACTGGAGTTAGATTTAATACTAAATACTCCCATATCTGGCTTCATACTTTTATATAGCTCCTTAAGTTCCTTTTTTCTATCCATAGCTACATCACTTTCCTTTATAAAAGTAGTATTTGTTAGTATCTTTATAATAATCACAAATCTATTATATATGATTTATGAGCTTATTTCACTCATTAATACTAGAATTGTTATTGATAGCTTTGACCATTTCCATAGATAATATTTACTTGTTATTCAATAGTTCTTCAAATATGATTCCATTACGTCCGTGATGACGAAAGATAGCTTATTGGAAGCTTGATTTAGTGAAGGAGACCATATAGAAGCATTGGTAAAGGCTATTAACGTAGTTATGGTAAAGCATAATTAAAACAAAATGGCGATTAGGTATAGATTACTTAATCGCCAATTCCAAAATTTATATTAAAATCCAAAGTAGGAAATAAATAAACCTGCTAATAATGCAGAACCAATATTACTAGCTACAATGGGACCCATGGCATGCATTAATAGATGGTTCCTAGGATTGTATTCTTGTCCTAATTTTTGTGAAAGTCTGGCAGCCATTGGCACTGCAGATACACCTGAATTGCCTATTAAAGGATTTACCTTTCCACCAGTTATAAGGTACAAAAGTTTTGCTATGAGTATTCCACCAATAGTTCCAAAGGAAAAAGCAACCAAGCCTAAGATAATAATTACGATAGTACTAAGATTTAAAACCCTTTCTGCAGTAGCAGTTGCCCCTACGGAAACTCCTACTAACATAGTCAATACATTTAATAAGTCATTTTGCAGGGTGCGGGTAAACCTATCTGTAACTCCACTTTCCTTAATTAAATTCCCAAGCATTAACATGGATACTAAAGTTCCGGCTTCAGGAACAAATACTAAAGTACCAATGGTAACAAATATAGCAAAAGCTATTTTTTGGCCTTTGGTTACCCTCTTAGGTGGTTCCATTACAACAACTCTTTCTTTTTCTGTAGTAAGGGCTCTCATAATTGGAGGTTGGATAAGAGGTACCAAAGCCATATAGGAATAAGCAGCAATGGTTATTACAGGTAGCAAGTTTGGTGCCAACATACTTGCAGTATAAATAGAAGTAGGGCCATCTGCACTACCAATCATACCAATAGCAGCAGCTTGCTGTAATGAGATTGGGCCAATACCAGGTATTATTTTGCCAATAAAATATGCACTGGCTCCTGCAACAAAGATACCTAACTGGCCACCTAAACCAATAAGAGCACTTTTGGGAGATGCGATCAAAGGACCAAAGTCTGTCATTGCTCCAATACATAAGAACACCATAGGTGGGTAAATTCCCAATGCAATTCCCTTATACCAATAATAAATAAGTCCACCTTCATCATAGGATGAAAGACCTGCCAAAGGAATATTGGCAATCAACATACCAAAGGCAATAGGAAGAAGTAACAATGGTTCATACTTCTTTTCAATAGCTAAGTAGGCCAGTAATAGTGCAATTAGGACCATAATAATTTCTGGTACTCCCATTCCCATAAAAGAAAAGCCACTAAATAAACTTTCCAATGATGTCAACTAAATCAACTCCTTATATTATTTTATATTTTAATATAACCATCTTCTAAGACGATTGCATCGAGTCCACGACCTTCTTTACAATCTTCACATTCACTTGGGCTAGAAATCTTGTAGCCTGGAATATCCTTATCTGTGAACAAGGAATGGACTTCAATATTTTTAAATAAGGTTCTGTTTCCAAATTCATGACTTTCTGGAAGGGTGTTAAATAGAGTTGATATGCCAACAACCTTACCCCCATAATAAGCAAGACATTCTAATACGCTATTTACCGTTACCCCCCTTGCCATTAAAGATACTAATAGGATTATATTTTTATTGAAGATTAATTCTTGTGTATTAGTTTGAAATACAAGCTTTCTATTTATATTAACAGTGGGTGTTAATACATGAATATCTCTACCTGCATTTACAACAGATGTTCCTTCCTGCATCAGCTCCCTTGCCATATATGCCCCTATTACATCTGTCCCTTCTATACATACTATAGTATCTACTAATGTGCTGGCCAAATATGGTAATGCCATCTCTACAGCTACATCACTGGCTACTTTTACATTAGTTTTTAAATTGCTTAAACCAAGATAATGTGTAGTATGATAATGCTTAGTACTAAAATGACCTGGAATTACATCCATTTTCACTACTGGGTTTTTACTTAATGAAACAGTAAATGCTCTACTTTCCACCTTTATTCCCCCTTTAGATAAACAATAATAAGCTAATGGCCATTACAGCCATTCCGGCCACTAGTCCATAGATTGTAATATGGTGTTCTCCATATTCTTCAGCTGATGGTAACAGCTCGTCAACACTTATATAGACCATGATCCCTGCAACAGCTGCAAAGATAAATCCAAATACAGTGTCATTAATAAACTTTCGCAATAGGATATAGCCTACTAAGGCACCTAAGGGTTCTGACAAGCCAGATAGAAAAGACAATTTAAAGGCTTTCATCCTGCTTCCTGTTGCATAGAAAACCGGCACTGCAACTGCTATACCTTCAGGAATATTATGAATTGCAATAGCAATAGCTATTGGTATCCCAAGCTGAGGGTCACTCATGGCAGCAGTAAAAGTTGCAAGTCCTTCGGGAAAATTGTGAATTGCTATAGCCAATGCTGTAAAAATTCCCATTCTCATTAGGTTTGATTTATGTTCCTCACTGGTTCCATCCATTTCCTCTACTGTGTGAACTTCATGGGGGTTAGCAGTAGATGGAATAAAATTGTCTATTAATGCGATGATAAATATACCAAAGAAAAAACCACCAACTGTTGCCCAACTACCTCCACGTTCACCAAGGGTGGAAACCAATGCATCTTTTGCTTTTACTAAGATCTCTACAAAGGAAACATATATCATAACACCTGCTGAAAAACCTAGTGACGCTGACAAAAACTTAGTGCTAGTCTTTTTAGTTAGCAAGGCTAGAGCACTTCCTATACCAGTAGATAATCCAGCAAAAAGTGTTAACAAAAATGCAAATATGACATTTGATATATCCATATGACACCCCTTTCAAAATTCAATAGTCAACACATAACTCTAATCAATTTATATTATATTATTAAAGTTATTAGAATACAATTATAATACTATCCTATCTTTTGACCCAAAATCATTTATTCTTGCTGACTTAATGGGTAGCATAAGTTTCTAAGGGGGGATTGAATGCAGCCTATAAAACATAATTGGTCCATGGCTTTTGAAAATACCTGAATTCATAACTGAGGTAAGGTTTTACCTCATAAGTTCTACATAAGACGAAAATAATTAGGCAGCCTATGTTATGATCTTCCAAAGTAGATAGTCTAGTTGATTAAATTATCTGCTTAAAAAGGTCTGTAACCATGGCTGCCTATAACTAGTAATGTTTGTTATATCTATTATATTATATTGGTATATTTAGTAAAGAGTAGAATTGAAATTTTGAATGAAAAATTTCTTGCAAGCCTTTTTTTGAATTTTATCTTGCAAAGTTTAATTCAGTCAGAAAATTAATAATAAAAAATCCCTAGATTAAAGTCTAGGGATTTTTTGAATTATAAATAATAAGTTTTACCAGATTTATCCTTTATAGGCTGATAGTCTATTTTAATTTTTCTGAAGTAAATTCTAGATTTAAGAAAAATGCCTGTCTTTTATCTTCATCTTCTATATCATCAAATCCCAAATGGTAAACCATAGGATTGGTATCTGATTTTACAGTTAAAAGCCTATGTTTAGTGTCATAGACACAAATATATCTTGTATAAGTATTATACCTGTACTTCTTATTTCTAACAAAGCCATTGGGCATAGACATGGCAGATAATATGTTGTATGCTTTGGAAAGGGCTTCTTTATAATCCCTTGATTCAACATTCATCTTAGTTAAATAGTAGGCCTTAATAAATCTTGAAACCGGGTCGTAGCCCCCAGGTAGGTCTTTAGCCGAATTAAAGTCTTCAAGATTATCTATATCTATATGCTTTTTTAGCCTCCTAATATGAGACTCAAGGCCAGGAGAATTAGTCATTACATCATATGGATTTTCATAATGGACTAATTCCTTCCCTTTAGGTTCAACGACTATACATCTTTTACTAGGATCTGCAAACATAAAGTGGAAATCTGGACATATTACATTTTCTCCCCTACTATTCTTTGTAGATATGTGGATATTTGGTAAGTCTTCAATTAATTCATCCACAGTTTTGTAGTTGGTAAGTGCATAAGTGAAGTAATCTAGGCTGGAAATATTAAGTTTTTCTGAATTTATTTTATTTGAATAAAGGTTAAATCCTGTAAATTCGTTGGTAATTCCTATTAGGCCATGTTCATTTACTCCATCTTTCAATGGATTTCGATTTTCAAAACATAAGCCCATGGCCTTATATTTTGCATATAGGGGTTTTCCTGTTAAATCGTCACAATAATGGTAATTTCTAGGTAAATAGATTACATTATATTTTAAAGGAACTTCATAATCCATAGTCCTTCCCAGGACACAGCCATCATCATAATTTATTTTTATACCTGTACACATATAATCCCTCACATTTTTTATCTATATTTTGTCATTTATTATTATAACATATTCCTATATATAAAAGTCAGATATACCTTTTAGCAAGTATGTTATAATGTGTTTATGGAAAAATATTATAAATTTTGGAAATCTTATAAGGTGATATTATGAAAAAGCCTAATAATTATGAAATGCTATACAGGAAAAACCCCCGTACAGGCCGTATTATTATCGATGTTGCCCTAGATGATTATCTTGAATTTTTTCATGAATGGGATAATTCTGCTTTTAAAAAGCGAGACATAAATGCAGACTTAGCAGAATTCCTTGATATGTGTTCAGAGGATATACCCTTGCGAAAAAAATTAGAAATCGTCTTTTCTGTAAAGACTAATGAAATCAGCAAGGAAAAGGAAGAACAAATCTCCATAAGCTATCATAACTATTATAATTCTCTCATTCGGTTAGAGAAACGAAAAACCAAAAGGTACATTAAGTTTTCTGTAATCTTGCTATTGATATCAATTATCCTGTTATTTACCTATAGCTTATTGATCAATAGGGACAACACTATTATTTCCAAGGTCTTCCTTGAAAGTCTATTGATTGGAGGATGGGTCTTTACTTGGGAAGCTATCCATCTACTTTTTATCGATACCATTGAACCTTACCGTAGATATCGTGAAATAAAGCGATTTTTAGAAGCAGACCTTAGCTTTAAATATTAAGAGGTGGTAAAATTACCACCTCTTTTAAAAGCATATAAAAGTCTATAACTTACTTGAATATTTTTATTACCCCTGTATGGTTCAGGTGTCTAAGTAGGGATAAGATAATTGGGAATCCAAATAAGCCAACAACTCCTAGGAGCTTAGCCCCAACAAACATGCTCATTAGGGTTATAACAGGATGAAGGCCAAGTTGACCACCAACTATCTTTGGTTCCAGAATATTTCTCATAACTGTCACAAATATATACAATAAAAGTAAGCCTATACCTGTCTTAAAATCCCTTTGGATGAAGGTCATTATGGTCCATGGAATCATTATTCCACCGGTTCCTAGTACAGGCAGTATATCAAATATGGCAATTAAAAATCCTATTAGGACTGCATTTGGTATACCTATGATGGAAAGACCTATAGATAGTTCAATAAAAGTAATTAGCATAATCAAGCCATAGGACCTGATAACAACGAAGAGTGTATTTACCATATACTCCCTTATATTATCTATAATTTCATTTCCTTTTTGTGAAAATTGCCTTTTTACAAAAGAGCTTAAAGCCTCAAAGTCAATAGCTATAAAGAATGTGGAAATTATCATTAATAATACTCTTATAAAAAAGCCTGGCAGTGATGATGCTATATTAGACAAGGATCCTAACAATGCCAGTGAAAAGTTTGTTATGTGCTCACCTAGGGAACGAACAAACTGATTAAATCCTTCACTAATAATTCCTACAATGGCAGGATCTATATTGTAAATTGTATCCTCGATCCTATCAAAGGTAGTAATAAGAAATGGCACTAATTGTTTATCGTAGATAGATGGAATTAACGAAATAATTTTAGCCACCCTAGAAACAAATCTAATTCCTATAAAGGAAACTAAAATACCTACTGTACCATAAAAAATTAAAACTAGAAAAAATGATACTAGTTTATGGGGTAATTTAGTAGACTGTGAAATTCTCTCAGCAGGCTTATTGAGCAAATATGCAATAAAAAATGCAAAGATAAATGGGCTTGCTAAAGAAAAGGCATATTTCAAAAATAGATATACCATAATGACTATTAATAAAACATATATAGTATTTACTATAAATTGCTTTTTCTTATTATAATTATTTTCCATCCTTTCCCTCCAACAAAAGCTATATAACCATTATACCAAATCGACTTAAGCATTAGCCTAACTTATCTCCCTTTTCAACAGGCTGTTCTGGTTGAATTAGTACTACCCCTTGTTTAGAATAAGTTCCTAATATAAGTACTTCGGAAATAAAATCTGCAATCTGCTTAGGTGGAAAATTTACTACTCCTAAAACTTGCCTGCCTATTAGGTCTTCCTTTTCATAACATTCAGTGATTTGAGCACTTGATTTCTTTATACCGATTTCATCTCCAAAATCTACCCATAGCTTATAAGCAGGTTTTTTTGCTTTGTCAAAAAATTCCACCTTTACTATTTCCCCAACCCTGATATCTAATTTCATAAAGTCTTCAAAAGTCGCCATTTAATTCCTCCTCTGTATTATAGATTATGTATTATGATTATTACTATAATATATTTTATTATATATGTATTAGTAGCTATTTTCTACAAAATACTTCATAATTATATAAATCCAGCAAGATTTTATAACTTATCTTGCTGGATTACCTTTATTAATTTTTTATAATAAGTTGAAAATTATTATGGTAATAGTTTTCTCCCCTTTATTTTTGATAAAAATATAAATCTAACCTTCTCGGTCCAGCTAGTATTTCTTTACCTACATATAGTAAGCCCTGTTCATTTGCTTTTACACTCCATTTAATAAGCATAATGCATCCATCTATAATTTCTATGCCTGTTATACACCTTGGATGGACACAGCTGCCATCATTGAAATAAGGAGGATAGCCTACTTCAGGAAAGTATGGCCTGTGGTTATGTCCAGCAATTAAAATATGCTTATAATTTTGGACCCATTGGGTCAACTTGGCTTCTACCTTATATCTACTCTCATAATTCTTGGCAGTTCTAGTAATATCATTGAAACCAATTAGTTCAAGTGGCTTCCAAAAATACCTGACGAAAAACCTCGTTATGGGCCAAATATCATAATTTTTAAACTCTACTTGATGGCCATGGACTAAGAAGATTTTGTTTTTATTATTTCTATAATTGAGTATTAGGCCTTCATGGACCTCTATATCCTTAAAAAGAGGGACTTTCCTGCGATTTCTTTCACTAAAATAATAGTATAGGTTTTCTTCAACAAACTTTTTGTCTTTTTTAACTATATCATGGTTACCATATATCATATAAAACCTATTATCTTGATAGAATTTTTGCATCAACCAAAACACATCACTATGCTCTCTTATTATTTCTTTAAAATCCCGTACTTCCCAAAGTTCATCCCCATCTCCTAATTCTATATAGGTGTAGCCTTTTTGGTAATAATAGTTCAAGGCAGCAAAAAATATATTCTGATTTCTAGCAAAGGAATCAGACCAATTGCCATCTCCTCTATGAACATCGCTCATTATAATAATTTTCGAAGAATCATCTATATCTATTTCTTTTGAACTGTCAAAAATTTTTGTTAAGCGGTTCATTATTCTCATACATATCCCTGCCTAATATACTTATGATATTAGGCTATTCAGAGATATGAAGATGGTTACAGTCTAAAAATACCTTTTGTCTTGCCTATTATTGCTATTTTTTCTAGCATTTCATGGTTGTGAGAATTCTCCTAGTTTAAACCCTGTTAGCCACCAGTGTTTTCCCTTTCTTTTTATAAGAGATACATGGTTTTTAAAGAGCTCAAATCTCATTTTTAGCATATTTTCATCATCAGCAC
>JAAYFT010000108.1 GCA_012728125.1 Tissierellia bacterium
ATCTTCAAGGTAGGTTTCTAATTTATCCTTGTGGTTTAGGGCATATTGAAGGGCTGTTCCAATCTTTGATTTGGGAAGTACTTTCTTACTTGTATCTTCTGCCCATGACCAAAAGGCCTCTAGAATCGGTTTTTCTTTTTCTAGACGCTTGATTTTTCTATCTTCTGGAGATAGGTTTTTAAACTTTCTCTCCCAGTCAAATAGATGGTTACAATATGCTATTCCTTTTGCTGGCAAGGTTGCCTCTGGGCTTTTCATGTCTTTAGGAAGAGCATCTGAGAAATATCTTCTCACATGGGCCCAACATAAGCAGTGATGGATATCTTTTACTTTGCCATATCCAGAGAATCCATCTGTATGGAGATATCCCTTAAATCCTTTGAGGAATTCTTTGGCATTGTCTCCAGATCTATTTGGTATATATTTAAATATTCTAATCCCTTTATCAGCATTAGCTGAAGTAGAGTATACCCACATGTATGATTTAGTGGTGTTTTTTCTACCCTCTTCATTTAATACTTGAACTGGGGTTTCATCAGCATGCAAATACTTATCCTTTAGTAGTTCTTCTTGTAGTTTTTCTACTACTGGACTTAACCATTCTTCTGATGCTTTTATGATCCAATTGGATAGGGTTGCACGACCTATTGGAAAGCCCATTTGTTTCCAATCCTTTTCTTGGCGGTAGAGTGGAACTGCTTGTACAAACTTCTGATACATTGTCCATACATTATCGAAGCAACAAAGTAGAATTTTAGATATTTTCTAGTAAGTTCATTAGTACCATTATTTATTGGGTTTACTAATGCAAGTTTACCTCTTGGAGTTACATTTAATTCTTAATATCTCCATCGCTTGTAGATTTAGCGTCCATAATTTTACTTGCATGCAAAATAAATTGGAGAATCGCATATTATTTGCAGTCAGTGCATTAGGATTTTTTATTAAAAAGATATGGGATGAAAAGAACAAAAAGAATATTGATTAAAAGTGCAAGGGTTGCTTCCAAAGGGAGCAATCCTTTCTTAAATTTAATGGAAAGGAGGGATTAGACAGGTTAGCCCCCTACCTTCCCCTTGAATAACCATCTGCCTAGTAATATAATCAGATGGTAGATTAGAAAAGTTAAGGGAAAAATATAGAATAAAAACTAAAAAATATAACTTTCCAATTAAGGCATAATTGCTGATGGAAATTTAGGGGTGGTAAGATGTTAGATGAAGTATATAAAGAATATGGGCAATATTTCTATGTACCAATGACCCAGGGATATAGTGTGGCTGTTCCTGTTACACTTGGGTGTAGTTGGGACAAATGTTTATATTGCGATTTGAACCATCATAATAGATTTAAATTCTTAGGATTGAAAGAATTAGATAATAGGTTAAAAATTTTGAATAAATATTATTCTAAAAGAAGAAAGCCTGTGGAAACAGCAAGTTTATTATCAATGGTAAACCCACAAGTAATTATAGTAGTTACTTTAGTAATTTTCAAAGACGCAAAATTAGTAGAAAAAATAAGAAATGGAGAGTTTAAAAGGTTAACCATATTGGAATCAATCAAAGAAGAAAAAATATTGCTGGAAAATTTACACATGAAAAATACTATATTCAATGCAACTCATAAGACCAATGCATTAATACTAAAAGGAAAATTACAGGAGCAAAAAGACTTATTGCTCAGCAAAATTAATAAGGCTATAGAAGAATATGATCGAAGAAGGACTAGGAATAAAGAGATAAACAGATGGAAGATTTGGTCTTTAGGGTAAGGCTTGGTTTTAGTAGAAGTGTAGCAGTTAAAGTATTTTTAATATCAATTAATTATCAGGTTTTATTGTTTTTAAATGTTTGGACAAATATAGACAAGATATTACAACTAATATATAATTATGATAACAGATTAATCAGATGAAGTGTAAAACTATTCTCATTAAAGAAAAAGCTTTTTTTATTGAGAAGGGTTTGCAAATAAGTGGAGGTTCTATTATGAACACATCAAAAACCTTAATTAGTCTTTATTTGGTTCTTGCTGTTATTCTAGCTCAATTTTTTGCAGCCTATTTATTTTCAAAGGGCAGAACTAGTTATCGCAAGGCGTTCTCAGCCTTGGTTTTATGTATTAGCCTATATTTATTTGGTTATTTAATGATCATTAACAATAGCAATTTGCAAGAAATGATTTTTTGGAATCAGATTCAATACCTAGGATTACCCTTTATTTCTGTACTATGGCTGATGGTTGCTCTTCTTTATACTAAAACCATCTATTCCTTAAAAATCAAGATGGCAGTTTTGTTTTTTTCTATTCCTGTAATAACCTTCTTTATGCGACTCACCAATTCCTGGCATCATCTTTTCTATACAAAGTGGGAAATCAGACAGTTTTCAGGCTATTATTCCTTGTATATGGAAAGAGGTTTATGGTACTATGTTAACATTTCTTATACCATATTGTGCTTGCTGCTTACCGTTATCATTTACCTCACAGGATACCTAAAGAATAAGGCTGGCTATACTAAATCCCATTTTTTAGTTTTTTTATTTGCTTCTTTACTACCTTTTATTGGTATTGTGTTGGTTATTTTTGCTTTTGATAATTGGAGCATCGATTATTCTGCTTTAATAATGCCAGTTTCTCTTCTTATTATTAGCTATGGAATTATAAAATACGATTTTTTGGAAATTAGAACTCTGGCCCGAGAAACTATCTTTGAGAACAACATTGTTGCTATGGTGGTATTGGGGGCAGGAAAGAGGATAATAGACTACAATAAGGCTGCGGAAAAGTTTTTTGAAGATATAAATATTCAATTGAACAATTATACCATAGAGCATATACTTGATAGAGAACCAAAATTGTTGGAAGTTTTCCAAAGTGAGAGTAGCTGTGATTTTTCTTTATTGATAAATGGGGAAGAACGGTTTTTTGAGATTGACGTGGTTCAATTGGGAGATACCTATAATGGGAACACTAGAATGCTTAAGTCTATCCGTGATGTTACTGAAGAAAGGAAGATACAGGAAAGACTTAAGGTGTTGGCTACCATAGATTCTTTAAGTGGCCTCTATAATCGAGCTGAATTTATGAACTTAGCCAAAAATGAGTTTGATTGGGTCAAAAGGAATAATGAGGAACTAGCATTGTTGATTATGGATTTGGACAATTTCAAGATTATAAACGACACCTTTGGACATGCTGCTGGAGATGAAGTAATTCGTGAAGTTGGACGAATTATCAAGACCGGTTTTCGAAAAACAGATATTGCCGGCCGCATAGGAGGAGAAGAATTTGCTGTAGTTTTAAAGAACACTTCTTTGGAAGATGCCCAAAGGATAGCTGAAAAGTTCAGGCAAACCGTAGCCAATAGAAAAGTGGTTTACGAAGGGCAGGAAATCACTTTTA
>JAAYFT010000109.1 GCA_012728125.1 Tissierellia bacterium
AAAGATTCAGTATTAAATGCTTCTATGAACCTATCTCTTGCAAGGGTCAAAAACCTAATTTCTTCATCTTCTTCTCCCTTTAATCGGTACAGCCATCCAATATTTAAGCAGGTATTGCCTAGCTCAAACTTGGTAGTTTCAAGTAGCATGCCTACTAATAAGGCCAATTTATAAGCTTCTATGGCCTTGTTAAAATCCCTTTCTCCACCGAAATCTCTTTTATTCCACTTTGAGCTTATATTATCTTTTATAATTTTTGTCTGATTTCTCCTTATGGAATCAAACTTGCTTTCCCAAGAAGCATAGCCACAATCTGGGCAAACAAATATATTGTATTTTATAGGATTTTCCTTATCATAGTGATTTAGAAAATCCTCATCTCTCTTTATCAATCTCAGCTTAGAAAGCCTTACTTTTTTAGTTTTAAACTTTTCATTACAAACGGGACAATCTACAATTTTGTCGTATAATTCCTTTATTTCTGTCATCTTTACTCCCCCTTAATTTGCTAGTGAATAGTGAAAAGTTAAGAGTGAATAGTGGTCAAAATTGTGAATTGTGAATGCTAGATTGTGAATTAATATAAACTGTCATCCTGAGCTAAGGGAAAGATTTTAGACCCAAAAACTTGACCTAGACAAGTATTCACTATTAGTTATTCATTCTTCACTTAATCTTACTCTGGACCTATATTATATATATAGTCTTTCTTCCTATAGTGATCCTGTGTTATTTGTTTTTTAGATATTACCTTGCCATCCTTTATAATGGATTTGTAAGTAACTACCTTATATCCAGTCCTACCCTTTTGTACAAGTATACTTTCTCCAGGTTCTACAGAAGAATCAAATATGATTTCAGTTTCAGGCTGGATGGTCTCCACAATCTGAGGACTTATTTTCACTGAATAATCCTTTGCCTTAGTATCTCCATAGATTTGAACATAAACCCTATCTCCTACAACCTTTGAATGAATAAGTATAGGGAAATCGAAATTATTTTTAAACTTTAAATCCAAATATCCATAGGCCACTGCTGCATCTTGGCCAATAGGTACATATCCTACTGGAATAGAATGGTGATGACGCTCAACTACAGTTAAGTCTGCAAGAAGTAAGGCATTGTATAAGGTAGTAGAGGTTTGGCACACTCCTCCACCTAAATCCGGTGTTAACTCTCCACCGATAATTACATTGGCTTCCCTATACCCAGCTTCTGCAGATCTAGGTCCAGTTGTATTGTTATACGAAAACTCTTGTCCAGGCAAAACTAAATTATTGCTAATGGCATTGGCAGATAACCTAATATTTTCTATCCTATTTTTGCTACTACCCTTAAAAGAAGTAGAAAACTCTCCAATTATACCATTTATTCTTGAGAGTAGATTTTTTGTGACTAAGGGCTTTACATCTTCAACGGGAATAATTATATCTTCTAACTTATTTATATTATCATCTATGAGGGTTAGTAAATCCTCCATTAGTACCCTTTTACCCATTTCCTCATCAGTTAAAAGTAATTTTCCCTTGTCTATAGTGATTGTTGCATCCTCTGGATCAGTATTTATTTCCTTGGCAATAACATTAACAATATTTTCAGCCTTTTCACTGCTATAAAAAGACTCTAAGGGTATATTAGCTCCCTTTTTTAATTTTGCTATAGTTCTCAGCCTTTTAAGGAAATTTCCTTCCCGTCCAAGCTGTAAAGCATTTTTTAGAGCTTTATGGTAATCATAAGAAAAACCTAGGTCCACCAAAGCTAGCTTATATATCTTTTCACCATATATTAAATTCATAGATTTGCCTTTAATTTCAGCCGTTTTTACCTTCTTTATATACTCTAGGGCTTGTTCCATTGTTTTACCACTTACATCTATTTCATCGATTGTTACTCCCTTGTAAATAATATCTATATTTAGGATATTTTTATAGATGTAATAGCCACCGCCAAGTATTATAGCTAAGATAGCTATGGCCATAGCCAAGGATACAATTACGTTTTTTTTCATTGCTGCCTCCAGCCTAGAGTATGCTCATATTATTCCCAATAGACTTCTATCCTATCTCCATTCTTTAATTCTTCCATATATTCTGCATCTCTACCATTTACCTTCAAAACCAATTTGCCCTTTAAGGTAGATAGGTCAAAGTCTATATGGTCAAAGATGTCCACAAAAATGAACTTATCCTTTTTATAGTATATTTCAAAATCCTCATCATTTATTACTAATTTGATACTTTTTTTATGGGGATCTTCTTTTTCCAGCTGGGTAATTGTATCTCCATGTTTTAAGAAATAGTTATGATTAGGTTTTATTCCATTTACCAAGTAATTATTTGTATCAGCTTCCTCGTTATGTAGAAGAAGCAAATCTTCCAAAGTCCTTATTTCTTCAACTACAATATGGTCTTCTTGGTTTAGCCTTATATTTCCTTCAACTAATTCATTGTTTATTTTTATGGATTTTATTAAATTTACCCTTTGTCCTTGAAAACTTACAGCCTTATCTATTTGAATTATGTCATAAAGCCATGGTGGGGAAATAGGTTCAACTACACTTGGTATTATTTCAACACTTGAATTATCATATAATTTGGTCTTTATATTTCCCTCAGTATTATCTACTAGTATCCTTGGATAAGTCCCTATATTACCTTTTATAACTCTTCTCTTTCCGTTTAAATAATATATGAAGTCCTCAGACCTTTTAGGCAACAAGTCCCTAGGATTGTATCCTGTTATTACCAACAAATCTGATACTTTAATATCACCTGTGTTGAATATCCGCACTTCTTCTCCATTAAATGTAACTTTTATAAAGTTTTTATATTTGTCTAGGGCCCCATCTAAGGCAATGCCTACTGGGGTTATCATATCTGGTCCATTGGTTTCTTCTAGGCCTATTACATTATCTATAGTTGCTAGGTCCCTAATTGATACCCTCTCATAGGGTAGTCCCAATTTTTCAGCCAAAATCTCCTTTAGCATGGGCATCTGACTACTTCCCCCAATTAAAAAAACTGCATTGGGAGCTTTGCCATTAAATTCTGTGATTTTTTCAGCTATTTCACCTGCAATCTTTTCAATAATATCCCTAATGGAATTTATTATTTCCTTAGTAGATAAACTATGTTTAACTCCTACTACATCAACAAATTCATGGTAGTCTTCTTTGCTTAATTTCACTTTCAATTTCTCACTGCTATTGAAATCTAGTAAGTATTCCTTGGCCAACCTTTCAGTTATTTCATCTCCTGCAGTTTGGGTCATGGCATAGGAAATTATATGTCCGTCTCTAGTAATGGCAATATCCGACGTGCCGGCCCCAATATCTACTAAGGCTAAATTTAATAACCTCAATTCTTTTTTTATGGCTACATTTATAGCTGCTATAGGTTCAAGGGTGATGCTACCTACTTCCAAGCCTGCCCTTGACATTACAGTATAGAGGCTCTCAACAACTATTTGGGGCAGGAAGGTGGCTAAGAGGTCTACACCTATTTTTTTCCCCCTATGGCCTTCTAGTTTTTCGATTCTACTATCATCAAGGTAATAATCAACTACAGTATAGCCAATATTGTAATATTTTAAATTGGTATTATCTTGTCCATTTATTTCATCCTGGGCTTTTTGAATAGCTTCAAGTTCTAAGGCTTCCACATCTAGTTTTGATATTTCCTTTGTAGAATCTATTTCCTTTTCTATTTTTACCCTATTAGTTTTTAAAGCCCGTCCAGCAGCTGCTATGGAAACTATTTTTAATTTTTGTCCTGTTTTTTCTTCTAATTCTTTTGTAATTTCTGCAACTAGCCTAGTCACTCCATCTATATCATGTATTTGGCCATCGTACATGTTTCTTTTTTTATGTTCCCTTATTGAATATGCAAGAACCTTAAATTTCTCTTCATCTATGTATTCGCCTACTATACCAATTATGGTTCTTGTACCAATATCCAAGGAGAATACTAAATTATCACTCATATTATCCCCCTTCTATTTATTGATTTCAGTTTTATAGTAATGGCAAAAGTCAGTTACTGGACATATATGACATAAGGGCTTCCTAGCCTTACATATCCTTCTTCCATGAAATATCAGTAAATGGTGGGCCTTAGACCACATTTCCCTATCAATATTCTCCATTAAATCCTGTTCAGTATCTAATACGTTGTCGCTATTGGCAAGGCCAATCCTATTGGACACCCTAAAAACATGGGTATCTACCGCAATGGCTGGTACATCAAAGGCATTACTTAATACAACATTGGCAGTCTTTCTACCTACTCCTGGTAAAGTCATTAGGTCTTCTAGAGTATTAGGGACTTGACCATTAAATTTTTCGATTAACAGCCTACAGGTAGCTAATATATTTTTACTCTTTGTCTTATAAAAGCCACAAGACCTAATCATCTTGCCTAGTTCCTCTTCAGATAGTTTTAGATAGTCCTCCGGAGTTTTCAACTTCTTAAATAAAACTGATGTAGTTTTATTAACCTGCACATCTGTACATTGAGCTGATAATATGGTAGCAATCAGTAGTTCAAAGGAATTGGAAAAGTTTAATTCCGCCTTGGCATCTGGAAACTCTTTCAGCAACCTATTTAAAACTTCTTTTATCTCTTCTTTCGATAATATCTTCTTCAATTTATCACCTACAATATTTCAATTTTTTTCTCTATTATTTCTACCCTACTATCTTCTTCTATAAATTTTATCACATTTGTCAAAATTTGGTGAGAGTGTTTTGTGTTATTGCTTACACAAGAAAAACCTATAATGGCTGTTTGCCAACTGCCATTTAAATCTACTTCTGCAATTGAAACATTAAATCTTGATTTTATCCTACCTAATATGCTTTTAATTACCTGCCTTTTATCCTTCAAAGAGTTGGAACCATAAATTAATAACTTTAACTCACAGGCACCTATTATCATAGTCTCACCTCATAGGAATATATATCTTTATTATGATATTAGTATATATCTAATATATGTATAGAAAAAGGGGGTTACCCCCCTAAAACTTTATTTCAATATATTCATTTCTTTACCAACCTTTTCAAATACTTCAGCCGCCCTATCTAATTGGTCTTTAGTATGGGCTGCAGTTACCATACATCTTACCCTGCCTGTTCCCCTAGGTACAGTTGGGAATACGATACCAGATACAAATACTCCATTTTCCAATAGCTTTCTACTAAATTCCATGGTCTTAGCCTCATCACCTATAATAACAGGTGTAATTGGAGTTTCGCTATTTCCTGTATTAAAGCCTAGACTACCGATTCTTTCTTTCCAATATCTTGCATTTTCCCATAACCTATCTGTGTATTCAGTAGTTTCCATTAGCATCTTAATAGCTTCAATTATGGCGCCTACTGCAGCAGGTGGTAAAGATGTACTGAATAATACTGGTCTTGCCCTATGGCTTAGCCATTCATACATGGTCTTTGATCCAGCCACATATCCACCTATTACTCCTATGGCCTTAGAAAGGGTACCAATTGTAAAGTCTACCCTGCCATGTAGTCCAAAATGGTCTACTGTACCTCTACCACTTTCTCCTAGGACTCCTGAGCCATGGGCATCATCCACATAGGTCATAGCATCATATTTTTCAGCTAACTCCACTATTTCAGGAAGTTTTGCTATGTCACCATCCATGCTGAATACCCCATCAGTAATTATCAAGATATTTCTATATTTCTTTCTAGCATCTTTTAATACTGCTTCTAGACTGTCCATATCTGAATGCTTATATATGGCCCTAGCAGCCTTTGATAGCCTTGCACCGTCAATAATTGAAGCATGGTTTAACTCATCTGAAATAATAATATCTCCTTCTTCAGTAACAGCTTGAATAGTACCTGCATTACAATTAAAGCCTGATTGATAAACGAATGCAGCTTCTTCCCTCTTAAACTTAGCTAGGATTTCTTCTAGTTCCTCATGTAATGACAAGTTACCAATTATGGTCCTTACAGCACCAGAGCCTGCACCATATTTTTCTACTGCTTCAATGGCAGCTTTCTTTAACCTTGGATGATTAGCAAAACCAAGATAGTTATTTGAAGAAAGATTTATTACCTTTTTGCCATTTAATAGGACTTCTGCTTCATTTGGAGTTTCAAGTACAGGTAGTTTTCTATAAACGCCTTGTTTTTTTAAGTCTTCAATTTTTTCCTTTAAAAAATTTAATTCATGAACCTTAGACATAGTAAAACCTCCCTTATTTTTTCGTAATAATATTATAGCATATCCAATTTATTTCTTGGATAGGCTTGTGAAAAAAATATTTTTCTTAGCCCACTGGGCATATTCCCTAATCATTGGATTTTCATCTTCTAAAAATTGCAATATAAGCTCAAGGTTTTCTTCCTTTTTCATATTGGCCAAAGCAATTAGGGCATTTCTTTTTAAAATATTTTTTCCTCTCCAACTGCCTGCCATATGGCCATATTTTTCTTTAAACTGCCTATTAGATATTTGAAATAACTCTTCTAAATCCATATATCCCTTGGTTATAGTAGGTATGAACTCTTCATGACAAGATTTTTTAATACCCTTATTTTTTGGACATACTAATTGGCAAGTATCGCAGCCATATATCTTGATCCCCATTTTCTTTCTATACTCCTCTGGTATCTTATCTTTTGTCTGAGTTAAATAGGATATGCATTTTTTAGGATTTATCCTATAGGGTTCTTCTAAGGCCCCTGCAGGGCAAGCCCTAAGGCAGAGATCACAATCACCACATTTACTTTCTTGCCTCTCATTAAATTCTAATTCTAAATCAGTTAGTATATGTCCTAAAAATATAGAGGACCCATAATCATCATTAATCACTAAATTATTCTTGCCGTAATATCCAATGCCAGCCTTCACAGCCAGCTCCCTATCTACCAAGGGGCCCGTATCTACAAAATACTTGTATTGAAAATCTGCAACTTTCTTTATTTCATATATGAGCAGTTCAATTTTATCCTTTAATACCCTATGATAGTCTATACCCCAAGAGGATTTGGAAAGCTTGCCCTTTAATTTATAGGCTGGCTTGTCATCATAATCTACATTATAAGAAATAGCCAAGACTATAATGGATTTACATGAAGGCAAAGTGAGTTTAGGATCAATTCTAAGGTCTATATTCTTTTCTTCAAACTCTGTCATCCTATTATTTTCTTGCCTGTACATTAAATAGTCCTTAATGTTTGTTAAAGGTGCTGGATCTGTAAATCCACATAGGTCTATACCTACTTCCTTTGATTTATCTATTATATATTGATTTAATTTATTCATCTATACTCCCTTCTAAGGATTTCAATTTCCCTCTTATATCCCTCTAAGTCATTAGGGGTTTCTAGATTAAAGGGCAGATCCTTAAGCAATGGATGGTTGATTACATTTACTAATGCCCTTAACCCAATAGTACCTTTTCCAATGACTTCATGTCTGTCCTTATGGGAATAAAAATCCACTTTACTATCGTTTAGGTGGACTGCCTTCAGCCTGTCAAGCCCTATAATATCATCTATCTCCTTTAGTACTCCATCTAAATCATCTACTATATTATAGCCTGCGGAGTAGAGATGACAGGTGTCTATGCAAATTCCAAGCTTTTCATTATGCTTAACTCCATCGATGATGGCCTTAAGCTCCTCCATATTTCTACCTATTTCTGTTCCCTTGCCAGACATGCCTTCCAATAATATTGTAGTGTTATTGTTCTCATCTATTAGGTCATTTAATGCATCAACTATTAGCTCAATCCCCATATCACTACCTTGTCCCACATGAGACCCTGGATGAAAGACATAATAGGCATTTGGAATAAGTTTTAGCCTTTCCAAATCGTCTTTTAATATCATTTTTGCAAATTCTCGAGTTTGTATTTTGTCTGAAGCCAGGTTCATAGTGTAGGCTCCATGGGCAACTATGGGACCAATATCATGCTCTTCCATTAATTGTCTTAGTTTATCTAATTCATCTCTATCTAAATCCTTTGCCTTGCCGCCTCTTGGATTTCGAGTAAAAAATTGAAATGTATTTGCATCAATGCTTATAGCCTTTAATCCAGCCTTATATAGTCCATCTACTATGGACAAATGGCAGCCAATTTTTAGCATATTATCATCCTTCCTAAATACTATCATACCATATTGAAATAGATTTTTAACTATTTGTATATATAAAAAATATGGTATAATATCCATTAGGTTGATTGTCCTATTATGTTACTTTGAAAGGAAGTAAATAATGTTTAATTTAAAGAAGAAGTCCTACAAAAAATTTGATTATATATTGCTACTTACAGTTCTCTTGTTATGTATTTATGGCTTAGTAATGATAAGGTCCGCTACTTTAAGCAAGGAAACCTTATCCTTCGTTAAAACTCAAGCAGTGGCAACTGGCTTAGGTTTTTTTCTCATCCTAATATTAGTATTGTTAGATTATGAATTCTTAGGAAAACTCTATATTCCCATTTATATTGTATGTAATCTCTTATTAATAGCTGTTCTCATCTTTGGTTATGGAGATGAGCAATGGGGTGCCAGGTCCTGGTTAAGAATCGGGCCTGTAAGCTTTCAACCTGCTGAATTTGTAAAGATTGGACTAATTATTTCTTTAGCCAAGTTTATCGATAATAATAAGGAAGATATAAATCAACCCTTTACTCTATTGAAGGTCCTAATCTTTGCATTTTTCCCAGTTGGACTTATACTCCTACAACCAGATGCCGGAACTGCCATGGTATTTATATTCTTCATTGCTGCCATGTTATTTGTTGCTGAAATTAAATGGAAATATATTGGCTATGCCGTAGGCTTGGGTCTACTTAGCCTTCCAATAATATGGTTTAATCTGGACGACTATCAAAAAGATAGGATCTATAACTTTTTAGACCCTGAAAGGGATATCTCCAATACAGGTCTTCAGGCCTACCAGGGTAGGATTGCCATTGGCTCTGGTAAGATTTTTGGTAGGGGCTTGTTTGAAGGAGTCCAGACCCAGTTTAACTATATACCTGAAAAGCAAACAGATTTTATTTTTGCAGTTGTTGGTGAAGAGTTAGGCCTTTTAGGAGGCTTAGGCCTTATACTTTTATATTTTACAATGTTAAGTAGATGTATTAGAATTGCAAAGAAGTCTACAGACCTATTTGGGTCTCTTATGGTCATAGGCTTTACAGCCATGTTCCTCTTCCATATCTGGGAAAATATAGGTATGACCATTGGACTTATGCCTATAACAGGAATACCCCTGCCCTTTATGAGCTATGGTGGTACCTTCCAACTATCTAATTTAATCTGTATAGGAATAATTTTAAGTGTAGGCATACGCAAAGAAGAATTAAGCTTTTAGAATGATAGAGGAGAAATCCTCTATCTTTTTTAATATTTTTTAAAAATTTTTAATATTATTTTTTATATAGTACCTTGCATTAAAAGGTAGCGTATGTTATATTATAGGTAGTAAATTATAGGAGAGAGGCTTATGAATATACAATTCAAAAAAGGTGTTTTGGAACTCTGTGTCCTTTCTTTACTCAGTAGAAGAGATTTTTATGGCTATGAATTAGTAGACCATATTTCTAAGTATATAAATATTTCCGAGGGGACAATATATCCATTGTTACGGAGGTTTAGAAGTGAAGGCTATGTAACTACCTACCTTAAGGAATCACAAGAAGGGCCACCTAGGAAGTATTATAAACTAACAGATAGGGGTAAAGAAGCTTTTGAAGAATTAGACATAGAGTGGGAAAATTTTGTGAATGGAGTAAACAATATTTTGAGGGGGGAACTCAATTGAATAAAAAGGAATATTTAGCCAAGCTGAGAATGTATTTACAAGGCCTACCTATTAGCGAATTAGAGGATATTATATCTGACTATGATGAACATTTTAATGTAGGTATTTCTAAAGGAAAGTCTGAAGAGGAAATATCTAAGGAATTAGGAGATCCTAAGGAGGTGGCCCTTAGTTATAAAAACACTATAGAAGCAAATTATGAAGAAAATAGATACGAAAGGAGAAAAGGAACTAACTGGTTAGCTATTATTGTAGGTACCCTACTAATAGTTACTGTCATAAGCCTTATATCCCTTTTCGATAAAGTAAATTCCATTGGAAATTTTGTTAACGTTAAATCTAATGGGGATACAGTCCGAATTGGGACTAAAGGAATTGAAGTGAAAGATGGAGATGACCATGTAAGCATTGGTTGGGGTGGTATAAAAGTCAAAGACGGCACCGATGAGGTAAGCATTGGATGGGATGGTATTAGAATTAAAGAAAGTACTAGTTCCAATTATCGATCAAATTCAGGTTGGAATTTCTTTGGCTTATTTAATGGAGATTTAAAATGGGAAGAGGTCAATGAGGAAAAACTTGCTAATATAGACGGAGTTAAAAATATATCTATTTCTTCTCCATTTGTAGATATCAAAGTAATTAGTGAAGATAGGGATGATGTAAGGATCTATTATCATGGTAGGATGAAAACCAATGTTGTTCCTGAATTAGTTGTAGATGAGAAAAAGGCTTATTTAGATATTAAACTTGAACTGCCAAAAAAGAGTTATTCCGTTAATAATTCCAATGTTGTATTAGAAGTCTTTATCCCTAAAAGCTTTAATGGCAATGTCAATACAAATGCTTCTTCAGGGGATATCTATATGAAAAACATAGTTGGAGAAGATATAAGTTTTGATACTAGTTCTGGAGACTTATTATTGGAAGATCTAGAAGGAAAAACAATAAATATAACTACGTCTTCAGGAGACATGAGCCTTAGTAGATTAGTTGGGGAAGCTCTAATTATAAGCACTTCCTCTGGAGATATGAAGTTGAAAGATTTAGTAGGAAAACTTACTGTCAACTCTAGCTCTGGAGACATTTCCTTAGAAAACATTACTAGCGAAGAAGTTTTATTATACACCAGTTCCGGTGATATCGTCTTTAGCCTTGATGGTAATGCAAACTATAAAATTAAAGGCTCAACTTCATCTGGAGACTTCATTCCAAAGGGAACAATGATAGTTGAAGAAAACCATAGAGGTAGGTTTAGGGCTACCATAGGTAATGGCATAAATTCTTTAGAAATAAAAACTTCATCAGGAGATGTAATATTCAAATAGGGACTAAGGTAATCTTAGTCCCTATTTAAAAACCATTCTATTAATTTTGAACTAATGCTTATGGATTTTCTATAGACTCCTGGTATTTCATCCTTGGAAAACCATTTAGCATCTAGAATTTCTTCATTGTCCACTATAATTTCCCCTTCTAAATAGTCTGCTGTAAATCCAATCATCATTGAATTTGGAAAGGGCCAAGGTTGGCTACCAAAATACTTAATATTGTGGACCTTGATTCCAGTTTCCTCATAGACCTCTCTTTTTACACAGTCCTCAAAGGTTTCACCCATTTCTACAAATCCAGCAATTAGAGAATACATTCCCTTGGGAAACATTTTATTGTGAGCTAATAGGAGCTTGTCTCCTTTTGTAACAGCTACGATTATGGCCGGAGAAGTTCTAGGCCAAACAGTATGGCTACAATTTACACATATCATAGCCCTATCATTATCTTCTCTTTTCATTTCCATCGGTGAACCGCATATGCCACACCTTTGATTACTCCTTACAAAGTCTAATAATAACAATGCCTTGGCCGATACTAAAAAGTCATCTTCCCCAAGATTTTGTGAATAGGTTCTCAAGTCTACAAAGGAATAATCTTCCCTAATATCTCCAAGAACCTCTCCGCAGTAGCAGTTTACTCCCCTATAGGCTCCTAAACATTGGGAATGTCTTACTTGAATATCTAACCCTTCTATTTCCCTTCTCTTTGGAATAGCAAATCCCTTTTCATCTTTTTTTACTAAAAGCTTGTCCTCATGAAACAAATATTGAAAGTCTTCATTATAATCATTATATAAGGGTTTTTTTGACGGTTCAAATTTAATATATTCTTTTGACTTATCCTTCATATTTCATTGTCTCCTCTAAGAAACATTTTCTACACAGGGGCTCATATTCCTTAGTGGCTCCTATTACTATTCTTTCCTTTTCCTTGGTCTTTCTATGGCTAACCCATGCATCTGTACCACATTTTACACAAACGGCGTGGTGTTTATATAGGTAATCTGCAATAGGCATTAATTCCTTGACTATTTCAAAGGGACTACCTGTAAAGTCCATATCTAGGCCTGCAACTATTATTGTAATGTCGTTTTCCAACAATCTATTGACACAAGATACTACCTCCTCTACTCTACCGCCTAAAAATTGGACCTCATCAATGGCTATAACATCAGGTTTATATGTATTATAATACTCAATTATTTCATTTACATGGTCCACTAAGACCGCTTGCAATGATGTATTATCATGGGTAACTATCTCAGCTTTTAAATGTCTAGTATCTATGGCTGGTTTAAAGGCTACAGTCTTATATCCAGCTATCATGAACCTCTTTACATCCTTTTCCAAGCTTGAAGTCTTACCTGAAAACATAGATCCAGTATGAATAATTAGTTTTCCTTTATATTGATGCAAGTTTATTCCCCCTTAGTTTTATTACTAAAACATTATACCATTTTTTTAGCTCTTTTGGGACAATATTAAATTTTTTTGTGATTTCACATATTTCATATCTAGGGAATACAATAAAGTACTATATATATTTCGGGAGGGAGCATATGGAAAATATTGTGGTTGAAATTAATAATATATCAATGACCTACCACAGCTTAGAAGGGGAAACTGAGGCCATCAAAAATATTGATCTTGATATATATGAAGGGGAAATAGTAGGTATTATAGGTCCCAGTGGTTGTGGTAAATCAACCTTGCTATCCATCATCGCAGGTCTTATTGAGCCTACTAGTGGAACGGTTTTAATTAAAGGGCAAAAGGTTTCTAAATCCAATAGAAATATAGGATATATGTTTCAAAAAGACCAATTATTGGAATGGAGAAATATATTGCAAAATGTAGTGCTAGGTTTAGAAATACAGGGAAAATTGAATTCCCAGTATTATGAGAAGGCTGAGAATCTTCTTAGTAACTATGGCTTGGGTGATTTTATCTATAGTTATCCCAGCCAGTTATCTGGTGGCATGAGACAAAGAGTTGCTCTAATTAGAACCCTAATATTGGAACCAGATTTTCTTTTGTTGGATGAGCCCTTCTCTGCTTTAGACTATCAGACAAGGCTTGCAATAGCTGATGAAATAGGGATTATTTTAAAACGGGAAGGAAAAACTGCTTTGCTAGTTACCCACGATATAGCAGAAGCCATTAGTCTATGCGATAGAATAGTTATTCTTTCAAAAAGACCTGCTACTATTAAGGAAATAATAGATATAAAGCTTACTTGTCCTGAAGGGAGAAACACACCCCTAGGTTGCAGGGAGGCTCCTGAATTTAGATATTATTTTAATAGAATTTGGAAGGAGCTGGATATCCATGTCTAACAAGAATATGTCTAAGGCCCATGAAAACTATTTATCAAGTATAAAAAAGAGAAATAAAACAATCTTAATAACTCAAATAGCAGTATTCGTTTTAGGGCTTACCCTTTGGGAAGTAGCAGCCCGTTTTAAATGGATAGATACCTTTTTGACCTCCTACCCCTCACAAATATGGAACCTATTTATAAATTACACCAAAAACGGCAATTTGTTTCACCATATTGGTATATCGGTTTTTGAAACCGTTGTAGGTTTTACAGGTGGGACCCTATTAGGCTTTATAGTTGCCATAGGCCTATGGTGGTCTAAGTTTTGGGCTAGAGTATTTGACCCCTACCTAGTTATGCTTAATAGTCTTCCCAAAACTGCTTTAGCTCCAATTATCATCATCTGGGTTGGTGCAGGCTATTCTGGTATTATAGTAACAGCCATTTCAGTCTCAATTGTTGTTACTATTATGAATATGTATGAAAGTTTCGTATCAGTTGATGAAGACCTAATAAAGCTGTTAAATACCTTTGGAGCTACCAAATTTCAGATATTAAAAAAAATAGTCTTACCTTCCTCAGTTCCTGCTTTAATAAATACTCTAAAAATCAATATAGGTCTGTCTTGGGTAGGTGTAATCGTAGGAGAGTTTTTAGTCTCAAAGGCAGGTATTGGCTATCTAATAGTCTATGGTGGTCAAGTATTTAAACTGGATATTGTAATGATGAGTGTATTTATTTTGGCCATTATATCTGTCCTAATGTACAGGATAGTGGCTATAATAGAAAACAAGTTTAATAGGTGGTGAAAAAAACAACTTGGAGATATCATATTATCTCCAAGTTGTTTTTTTAATAGTTTTATTCATATACTACTATTTCAACCTTCTCCATAACAACTGGCTCTAGAGGCTTATCATCACCGTCTGTTTCTACATTGGCAATTTTATCTACTATATCCATTCCTTCAAATACCTGACCAAATACTGTGTGCCTAAAATCAAGCCAAGGTGTACCACCTAATTCCTCATATTTCTTAACTACGGGCTCTGGAAAGCCTCCCTCTGCCCCTATTTGTTTCATTTGATTTAGTAAGTTTCCATCTATGTGAGGGCATTGTACTATGAAAAATTGGCTACCGTTAGTATTAGGCCCTGCATTGGCCATGGATAAGGCTCCCCTAAAGTTATGATAATAAATGTCGAATTCATCTTCAAAGGGTTCACCCCATATGCTTTCTCCGCCCCTACCAGTAGCTTCAGGATCTCCACCTTGAATCATAAAGTCTTTAATCACCCTATGAAAGGTAATCCCATCATAATAGCCATTTTGAGCATGGGTCTTAAAGTTCTCTACTGCCTTAGGTGCTACTTCTGGAAATAGCCTTATTTTTATATCTCCAAAATTTGTCCTAATTACTGCTATTTCTTCTCCTGTTTTAGGCATGTTTAATTGTTCTAATACCATGTCTTCTCCTCCTTGATTTACTCCATTTTCATCAGTTTTTTCAACTGGATCCCCTTTACATCCACTAAGACTTAATATCAAAAATACAGCCAATATTGATACTAAAACCTTTGTTATCTTCTGCATCTTTTCCTCTCCCATCTTTATTCCTCTATAGAATACCATATTAGGAATTATTTGTGAATACTAAGCATCGCTTATATTAATATCATTATCAACATCATTATCAAAATTTACACTAATAATTCCTGGTAATTGAAAAATTTCTATATTAAAGTCTTCTTTGTTAAAAGCACTAGGTATTTTTACCAAAAAATGAATCCTCATTATGGCTTCTTCATCTGCACATTGAAATTCATTGCTTACTATCTTTATATCCCTAATACTAATACCATATCTAGCAAATAAGGTGCCTATATTGCCAATTAGACCTGGTCTGTTTAAGCCAACTACTTCTATCCCTTTATATTTTCTCATTAGCTTCTTTTTTTCCAATACTCCTAAACTCATTAAAGTCAATAAGACTATTGCAGCAGTGACTATGGCACCTAAATAATATCCAGCTCCTATGGCCAATCCAATACCTGCACTTACCCAAAGACTTGCAGCAGTAGTTAAGCCCGTAATATTATTGCCAGTCCTCATAATGGTACCAGCTCCAATAAAGCCTATACCGCTTACAACCTGAGCTGCAAGCCTTGCTGGGTCACCAGAAAGTACTCCTTTTCCTAATATATAGAAACCATCTATGGAAACAAGCATAATTAAAGAAGAACCTATGGTAACTAATATATGGGTTCTTAAACCTGCAGGCCTATTGCTTATTTCTCTCTCCATACCTATTAATCCACCAAGTATTGCAGACAGTATCAATCTCAATATTATTTCAAAATAAGGAATCATGCCTACCAATCCTTTCAGATTTCAAATAAAGTATTAATTATATATGTATTATAATATACTTTTGTTACTATTTGCTTTATATAATACCCAAAATCCTTACCCCTTACATGGTAATATGTTATAATAATTAGGTAAATTTTTTGGGAGGTTATATTATGATTGTAGAGAAAAAATGTAAAGTCTGTCCTGTAGGCTGTAATCTTGTAATTAAAAAAGATAATTCTAACCCCTCTGCCTATATTGTTGAGGGCAATAGATGTAATAGGGGGAAAGAATTTGGCATAAAGGAAATGGAGGAGCCATCAAGGATACTTACTTCTAGAGTACTATTAGAAAATGGCCCCATGAGTAGGCTGCCAGTAAAAACAACCGGCATTATTCCAGAAGACTTGGTTGACCAATGTATGGAGATAATCAAAGTAACAAAGGTATCTGCTCCTGTTAAAAAGGGCCAGGTGATTATAAAAGACATACTAGGTACTGGTGTAGATGTAGTAGCTGCTAGAAGAGTAAATAAGCTTTAATTAAACCTCAGTCCCTTTTTTAAAACATACATCATTGCACTAGTTAAAATTATACCTTTAAAAATTGAACTTACGCTTATACTCCACCATACTCCTGTCATACCCAAGGCAGTACTTGCTAATATCATAGCACTTGGAACCCTAAGTCCATTTAGAACAATACCAGTTATGGCAGGAATATGGGTCCTGCCCAAGCCATTAAATCCACCAGCAGATGCGATTTCCATAGCCATGAAAAACTGTGAAAAACCTAATATCCATAGATATATCTTTCCTTGGGAAATGGCCAGGGAATCTTCTGGTGTAAAAATCCTAAATATAGGTTCTCCTGCAAACATTAAAAGAAAAGTTGCAAATATGCCAATTGCCCCTACAATTTTTAATCCACTATAGTATCCTTCCTTTACCCTTTCATAATTCCTTGCCCCATAGTTTTGGCCTACAAAAGCTGATATGGCTGTAGAAAAGCCTTCTGTTGTCATCCAAGTAATAGATTCAATTTGTGAACCTACTGAAGATACAGCCACAGGAGTAGGTCCCCATTGGCCAAGTATCCTTGTTAATATCATAGATATAATGGCATGGACTCCTGATTGTAAACAAGCAGGAAAGCCTAATTTAAATATTCTAATTATATAGTCCTTTTCTGGTAGGCTAAATAGTTTCAAATGAGAAAACAATTCCCTATTTTTTCTAGAAACTATTATATATATTAAGGTTACAATAATCTGAGCAAGTACAGTTGCTAAAGCTGCCCCTTTAATGCCTAAAGCTGGAATAGGGCCTATACCAAATATTAAAATAGGATCTAATACCATATTTGTAACTAATCCACATGAAGATATGATAAATGGTAATAGGCTGTTGCCAGATGCATTATATATGGCTGAAAAAATTGGATTAGTAAAATGAAAGATAAAACCACAGGAAACGATTACTAAATAACTAACTGCTAAATTTATTGTTTCTACATCTCTTATATTAAAAAAATCTATTACTTGATTTCTAAAGACAATTAAAAGTAATGAGTAAATAATACCTATAAATAGGTTGAATTTTATTCCATTAGAAATATGTTTTTTTACATCATCCAAATCCTGCCTACCATGGCCTTGTGCTACTCCTACACTTACCCCCACTTGACAAATAAGTACAAGGGATGCTCCAAGCCACATAAAAAAACCTGCAGTACCTGCAGCTGCCACAGCCTTGGTACTAAGTCTTCCCAGCCACATCATGTCCGTTAGATTATACATCATCTGAATAAAGGATGTGGCCATTATAGGTAAAGCCAGCTTTGTTAAGGCCCGTGTAATATTTCCTTCCGTTAAATTAATATTTCTGTCCATTTTTTATCTCCTATAATTTATTTTCTACTATAACTTTAATATTTTATATGAAATATAATAATAATTCAAGTAACCGAATAATAAAAAGCCCTTATGATTAAGTATTAATCATAAGGGCGAATTCTATATCTTAAATTTGTTAATAATAGACTGTAAATCCTGGGCTAAAGTAGCCAAGCTTTCACTGGCACCTGCTATCTCTTGAACAGCGGCAGTTTGTTGTTCCATGGAAGCTGTTACTTCTTCTGTGGAAGCTGAGTTTTCCTCAGCTATGGCAGATAGGCTTTGTAGTAGATCTAGGATTTCATCTTTCATCTTTTCCATTTTTCTTCCTGAAATATTTAATTCCTCAACAGCCTTCATTGCATCCTCAATGGCATCTTTTATTAGCATATACTTATCTCTGCTATTTACTACACTATTAGTTTGGTCTTTGGATATGGATGCCAGGTTGTCCATTGTTTTTACTGCATTCTCAGCATTTCCCTGTAGTTCCTTTACTATTTCATATATGGAATTAGTTGATTTAGAAGATTCTTCTGCTAATTTTCTTATGGATTCTGCAACTACTGCAAATCCTCGACCTGCTTCTCCAGCCCTGGCTGCTTCTATGGCTGCATTTAATGCCAATAAATTAGTCTGCTCTGCAATGGAAGCTATGACACTACTAGCCTGTCCTATGGTAATGGCACTTTCGTTGGTTTTTTGGATAATATTATTGATTTCCTTCGTTGCCTGGTTGCTTATGTCTGTTATCCTATGTAGGTTTTCTATCTCTACTAAACCATCTTCAACTGCTCCAATTATTTTATCGGTGGCAAAAGTAATATTTTTTGTGTAGCCTAGGTCATCCTCTATAACTTTTTCTAATTCATTAGCCTTTAAAGATCCTGCTTCTGTGCTTTCAGCCTGTTCTGCTGCCCCCTTTGCTATTTCTTCTACTGCTTTTGCAACATCTTCAACTGCCATGGCTGACTCTTGAGTAGTAACTGTTAGTTCCTCAGATGTAGATAATACTTGTTCTGAGAAATGGTCAATTTCTTTAATTATCTCCCTCAAGCTACTAACTAAGTTTTGCATGCCCCGTGATAAAAGTCCAATCTCGTCTTCCCTATCCAATAGGCCTGGAGGCAAATCTTCCGTTAAATCTAAATCTGCAACCTTTTCAGAATGCTTTGCAACTTGAATAACTGGTTTTGCAATAGAATGGCCTATTATATATGTTATCCCAACGCTTATTGCAATAATAAGTATTGTAACCATGATAATACTATTACGCATAGAAGGAATCGCAGCTAGTAACTCTTCAACATTTGCCGTAATGACTAAAGACCACTCAGTTCCCTCAATAGGTGCATAGCCTGCATAAAGGTCCTGGCCGTTAAAGGTATATTCACTTAACCCTTCCCTCTCTGCTAAAATCTTTTCAAATAGTTTCCCAACTGACTCAAGGCTTTTATCTGTTTCCATATCATAAATTGGGTTAAACAAATCTAATACCATTTCCCTGTTGGGGTGGGCAATTACTGTCCCCTTGTTGTTAATTACGTAGGAGTAACCCCTCTCCCCATATCCTATATCATCTGTAATTAAACTTAAATTTTCCCCATCTCTACGTCCTATTAAGGCACCGACTACCCTTCCATATCTTTCTATGGGAACCACATACCTCATTATGGTTTTTCCAGATACCCCTTCGGGTACCACATCTGAGATGCTGGCTTCACCATCTAAGGCCAAGAGGACATGGTCCCTTCCTGCCAAGTTTTCAACGGAACCATCTGTATAATAGGCTATGCCATCAAAACCTACTATCCCTAAATCTAAAAATCCTGTTTTATTTAATAGGTCAGATAGTAGATCCTTTTGTATCGACCAATCCATAGATTTAATTTCTTCTATATCAGCTATTATCTCCAGGGTTTTTATTTGAGTTGCTATTCTTCCTACAGTGATTTCAGCTCCTTCCCTGGCCATCTGGACAAGGGATTTTTCAGCTTCAGCAGTTAAACTTCTAGTAGAATAAATTAAAGAAATAAATCCAACAATTACAGAAGATAATAAAACAAGTATTGAAAAATAAAGGATAAATTTTGTTTTTATACTTTTCATTTTTGTCCCCCCTGTTTTTAGATTACTTTTTTGAACAACTTTTTTATCTCTTCTTTTTCTACAGGCTTACTAAATAAGAATCCCTGAGCAATGGTACATCTATTTTCTTTAAGAAAGGCTAATTGGTCTTTAGTCTCTACTCCTTCAGCAGTTAAGTTAATATTTAAGCTTTCTGCTAAGGAGATTACCGCCTTTACAATTTTAGACTTATTATTATTCCTATCAACTCCATCTATGAACATCCTGTCTATTTTTATATTGTTAATATTTATCTCACATAATTGTCCTAAAGAAGAATATCCAGTGCCAAAATCATCAATGGCAATCATAATGCCTAATCGGCTAAGTTTCTTCACTGTTAAGACAATTGACTGATAGTTCTGTGTAAAAAAGGTTTCTGTAATTTCCAGTTGAAGATATTTAGGGTCTAAACCAGTCCTACATAAGATAGACATTACTTCCTCATAAAATTTTTCATGTTCCAATTGCAATACAGATACATTTACAGA
>JAAYFT010000110.1 GCA_012728125.1 Tissierellia bacterium
CCCTTTTCTCTTAATATAAGCACACTTGTTAAGGCTAGGGCCGCATTATAAACCTGATACTCTCCTAACATGGATATCTTAATATCCTTTATCTTGGTATTATTAAAGGAAAAATCAAATATACTTCCAAAGCTATTTATTTCTTTAATGGAAATATTTTCCATAGGGCATAGGTAAAAATCCGAATTATTATCCTTAGCCACTTTCTTAAGTATATTTAATACTTCTTCCCTTTGGGGATAGGTAACTACTATGCTATCTCTTTTTATAATACCTGCTTTCTCATAGGCAATTTCCTCTAGGCTATTTCCTAAAATATCTATGTGGTCATAATCTATAGTTGTAAATACAGAGGCTAAGGGCGGAGGTATTATGTTAGTAGAGTCGTTTTTTCCCCCTAGGCCAACTTCTAAGATTACATAATCCACATTCTTCTCACTAAAATAGATAAATCCCATGGCAGTAAGGATTTCAAATGTTGTAGGATGATTAAAACCTTCCTCTACCATGGTTTGTATTTTTGCTTTTATTTTTTCCAGTATTCTAGCAAAATCCTCATCTGAAATATCTGCCCCATTGACTCCTATTGATTCATTGATTTTATTTATATGGGGAGAAGTGAAAAGCCCTACTCCATATCCTCCCCCTTGCAAAATATTGGATAGATAGTTTGAGGTGGAACCCTTGCCATTGGTTCCACCTATATGAATAAATTTAAGTTTTTCATGAGGATTATCCAGTAGGCTCAAAAGCTTTTCAATGGATTGAAGGCCTAGTACAGAGCCTAGTTTATTGGTTTCATTTATATATTCTAATGCTTCCTTGTAATTCATCTTTTCACCTTTATTTTCTTAAGCTTTCTAACCTTTCTAATACTTTTTCTAACATTTCTTCATATTTCTTCTTCTTTTCTTGTTCTTCCAATACCAGTTTTTCTGGTGCCTTTTTCACAAATCCTTCATTAGATAATTTGCCAGCTGCTCTTTTTATTTCTCCTTCTAGTTTTTCCTTTTCCTTTTCTAACCTTTCTATTTCCTTTTCAATGTCGATTAGGTCCTTTAATGGTAAATAAGCTTCACATTTGTCTAGTACTACTGAAATGTTATCATCACCTAAGCCTTCTTTATTTTCCCTAATCTCTATATCTTCTGCTGAGGCAAGATTTAAGAAATATCTTTTACCCTTATTCAAGATTTCTTTAATCTCTTCATCAGCAGTTACAAATATTTGCTTAGATTTTTTGGAAGGTATGATGTTCATCTCTGCCCTTGCATTTCTAATGCCTTTAATTCCTGATTTAATAAATTCAATGGCCCTTTCAGATTCTTGGAAATTCAATTCCTCCTTGTAAACTGGCCAAGAACTTAGGATTAGAGCTTCCTCATTACCTGGTAGGTGTTGCCAAATTTCTTCTGTTATGAAAGGCATAAATGGATGAAGAAGTTTCAATACATTCTTTAGTACATATAATAATACTTTTTGAGCTGTCTTTTTGCTTAAACCTTCCTCTCCATACAGTCTTGATTTAACCATTTCAATATACCAATCACAGTATTCATCCCAGATGAAATCATAAACCTTTCCTGCTGCTAGACCAATTTCATATTTATCAAGGTTTTCTGTTACCTCTTTAATAGTTTTGTTTAGTTTTGATAAAATCCATCTATCTTCTTCTTCCAAATTATCAAAACTAACTTGTTCCTTAGAAACATCTTCATCTAAATTCATCAATACAAACCTAGTAGCATTCCAAAGCTTATTAGCAAAGTTTCTATTGGCTTCTACCCTTTCCATATAAAATCTCATATCGTTACCTGGCGTATTACCTGTAACTAGGGTAAATCTTAGGGCATCTGCTCCATATTCATCGATTACTTCTAGTGGGTCTATACCATTACCTAGGGACTTACTCATCTTTCTTCCTTCAGAGTCACGAACTAGGCCTGTTAAGAATACGTCCTTAAACGGAATTTCTCCCATTTGTTCAATACTGGAGAATACCATTCTAACTACCCAGAAGAAGATAATGTCGTATCCCGTTACTAATACATCAGTTGGGAAGAAATATTGTAAGTCCTCTGTATTTTCTGGCCAGCCTAGGGTAGAGAATGGCCATAAGGCTGATGAGAACCAAGTATCTAAAGTATCTTCATCTTGGTATAAATCTGAGCTTCCACATTTTGTACATTTTTCAGGTCTAGTCCTAGATACCATTATTTCATCACAGTCATTGCAATAATATACAGGTAGCCTATGTCCCCACCATAATTGTCTAGATATACACCAGTCCCTAATATTTTCTAGCCAATTGGCATAAACTTTTCCAAATCTAGGTGGTATGAAGTTTAAGTCACCCTTTTCATAGGCTTCTAGGGCAGGTTTTGCTAAAGGCTCCATTTTTACAAACCACTGCTTTGATATAAGTGGTTCAACAACAGTACTACATCTTTCGCAATGGCCTACAGCATGATCATGGTCTTTAACTTCAACTAAATATCCTTTTTCCCTTAAATCTTCAACTATTTTCTTTCTAGCTTCATATCTTTCTAATCCAGCATATACTCCACCATTTTCGTTTATGCTTCCGTCTTCACTCATTATTATACATTGACCAAGGCCATGTCTTTCTCCTACTTCAAAGTCATTTGGGTCATGGGATGGAGTGATTTTAACTGCACCAGTACCAAATTCCATTTCTACATATTCATCTGCTATTATTGGAATTTCTCTATCCATTAAAGGTAGGATAAGTGTCTTGCCTATTAAGTTTTTATACCTATCGTCTTCTGGATGTACAGCAACAGCTAAGTCTCCCAGCATGGTTTCTGGCCTAGTTGTAGCTATAACAATATATTCTTCACTATCCTTAACGGGATATTTAATATGCCAAATATTTCCCTTAGTATCCTCATGTTCCACTTCTGCATCAGATATGGCTGTCTTACAAGATGGACACCAGTTAATTATCCTATCTCCCCTATATATTAGACCTTTTTCATAAAGCCTAATGAAGACTTCTTCAACAGCCTTGCTTAAGCCTTCGTCTAAGGTAAACCTATCCCTAGTCCAGTCACAGGATACTCCTAGTTTTTTCAATTGGTTCTTAATGGTACTTCCATATTTGTGGGTCCAGTCCCAAGCCTCTTTTAAAAATCCTTCTCTTCCTAGTTCTTCCTTAGTTTTACCTTCTGACTTGATTTTATTTACTACTCTTGCTTCTGTGGATATACTAGCATGGTCAGTTCCTGGTAGCCATAGAGCTGAATAGCCTTCCATCCTCTTCCATCTAATTAGAATATCTTGAATTGTATTGTTTAGTGCGTGACCCATATGAAGGCTTCCTGTTACATTTGGTGGTGGCATCATAATTGTAAAAGGTTTTTTGTTCTCATCAACATGGGCAACAAAATGACCATTGTCATTCCAATATTTATAGATCCTATCTTCAAAATCCTTTGGATTATAGGTCTTTGGCAAATTTTCTAACATAATATCTCCCTCCTTAATTATAGTTTTAGTGAATAGTGAATAACTAATAGTGAATAGTTATGGTAAGCAGCGAATAAATTCGCTGCTACTATTTTAAAGATTCTTCACTATATCTATAATGACATCAACTTTTCACTTTTCACTCTTCACTATTCACTAATCTAACTTTTCACTCTTCACTATTAACTTTTGCTCATTGATTCCTTTGGTCCCATTGGCTAAGTTAGGTCATAAAAAAACCCTTCATCCAAAAATATAAGGACGAAGGGAAAATCGCGGTACCACCTTAATTCCATGAAAACATGGCTCTCAATTAATATAAGGGTTTTAACCCTTCAAGCCTACTTAGTTTCAGCCTGAATGCTCCAAAGCTACCTTCGGTAAACACTTCTTTAAGGACCTCTCACCTAATGTCCTCTCTCTGTAAAAGGTTATTTACCTACTCCTCTTTGTCATAGCAAAATTTGAAATTATCTATTATTATATTAATATCATTTTTATTTGTCAACTTCATTTATATTATTATTGCTTAAACTATTAAAGATTATAAAATAATTGACAAAAGCGATAATATTTATTATTACAGTTAGTATAAACAAGATATTTGAAACCATACTAGGAAACCTAAATACTACAGATAAGGTAGCCGTATAGAAAGATAAGGTAGCAACTTTTCCATACTTGTTTGAAGGTAATACCTGTTTCCCCTTGAACAAATATAATATGACCCCACCTAAAATCATCATACATTCCTTGATTCCAATGGCAATTAATATCCAAATAGGTATAATCCCTTTAGTAACAAAACTAATGAGTATAGTAAAGGTCATTAACTTGTCAGCAATAGGATCTAATACTATACCAAGTTTAGTAGTTATATTATATTTTCTTGCAATATAGCCATCTAGCACATCTGATATCCCTGCCAAAATAAATATAAGTCCAGCCCAAAGTATGTTGTTCTGTAAGTTGGAATAAAAAAAGTACAGGTAAACTGGAATGAGCAATATTCTCAATATGGTTAGCATGTTTGGTATGTTCATTCTATTCCTCCTTGAAACAAAATTGTAACCTTTACTATATTATAGAATATTATATCATTAAATAATACTTTCGTATACAAAATATTGTTAGGAGGGATTGGATGAAAGGATTTTTTAGGAAGATAACCCTATTGTTGGTACTATTATTAGTCTTAACAATAGGGTTAGCAGGCTGTAAAAAAGAGTCAGACTTGATACCTATTAGGTTAGTAGAAGTTACCCACTCCTTATTCTATACACCTCAATATGTAGCCATTACTCAAGGTTTCTTTGAAGAAGAAGGATTAAAAATCGAATTAATTGACGGAAAAGGTGCCGATAAGGTTATGGCAGCCTTGTTAAGCGGAGAAGGAGATATTGGATTTATGGGACCAGAGGCATCAATATACGTGTATAATCAAGGTAGGGAAAACTACGTAATAAACTTTGCCCAATTAACACAAAGAGATGGATCTTTCTTAGTAGGTAGGGAAAAAGATGATAATTTTACCTTTGATAAGCTTAGGGGAAAATCTATAATCGGCGGCAGAAAAGGTGGCATGCCTTTAATGACTTTAGAATATGTATTGAAAAAGCATGGTCTTGAACCAGGTAAAGATGTGGAAGTTAGAACGGATATACAATTTGATGTTATGGCAGGAGCCTTTGTTGGTGGTGAAGGTGACTACGTAACCCTATTTGAACCGGTGGCTGCAACCCTTGAAAAGGAAGGTAGGGGTTATGTTGTAGCTTCAATAGGTGTAGAAGGTGGGTATATACCATATACAGCCTATTCTGCAACTAAAGAATTTATTGAGAAAAATCCAGACATAATTCAAAAGTTTACAAATGCCTTATATAAGGGTATGGTTTGGGTACAAGAACATAGTAGTGAAGAAATTGCAGACGCTGTAATGCCTCAGTTCCCAGATACGGACAAAGAAGTATTGATTAAATTAATCGAAAGATATAGGGACCAAGATTCTTGGAAACCTGATTTGATAATTACAGAAGAAGGCTTCAATCATCTAATGGATATTATGGAGTTAGCAGGAGAATTAGATAAAAGGGCTGATTATGACAAGATAGTAACTACAGAGTTTGCTAAGAAGGCAATGGAAAACAAAAAATAAATCTAAAAAAATAGTAGTTAATAGTTTGAAAGGGCTATTAAATAAAGTAAAGCTGTCTTTTAAGTGATGCTTAAAAGACAGCTTTTTTAGTTATGATTGCTTAAAAAATAACCTTCATATTCAATATAAGAACTGTATACCTTATAATAAAGTATTTTTATTCTATTAATAAATTGTTTATAAGGAGGATTAGTTATGGAAAAAAAGCATTATCCTTTATTTATTAAAGAAGACGTAAATGCCTTTTTCTCACTTTTCCAAAACAACCTAGCTAACTTCGTAGTTATTGCTATTACTATGCTAGGCATGGGATACCCTGCCAGAATAGTCTATGGAATGGTAATTCCAGGGGCTGCAATTAGTGTACTTTTTGGAAACCTATACTATGCACATATGGCTAAGAAACTAGCCCTAAAGGAAAACCGGACGGATGTAACTGCCCTATCCTATGGAATCAGTACCCCACCAATGTTCATCTTTCTATTTGGGGTATTAAAGCCAGCCTTAGATATAACTGGTGATCCAGACATAGCAATTACAATTGGTATGGCTGCTTGTTTCCTAGGTGGTCTTGTTGAAGTATCAGGTGCTCTAATCGGTCCATGGTTAAGAAGAAATCTGCCAAGGGCCTCTATGCTAGGAGCCCTAGCAGGTGTAGCCTTCTCTGTTATTGCAGGTCAAATGTTTTTCCATACTTTTGAATCACCTGCAATAGGTATGCTAGTAATGGTAATTGTATTTATAGGTCTAATTGCTCAAAAGAAAATGCCCTTTAGAATTCCTGCCTCACTTTTTGCAATTATTATTGGTACAGTCTTAGCCTATGCTATTAAAGTTTCTGACCCGTCACAAATCACAGATGGCTTAAGTCATATGGGCTTTTATCCACCAATACCTACTTTAGGATTTATTAAAGGCTTCAAATTATTATTCGGTCCATTTATTGGACTACTGGCTGCAATAGTACCTATATCTGTATATAACTTCATAGAAACTATGAATAATGTGGAAGCAATGGCTGCAGCTGGAGACAATTATGATGTGGCTGAAGCACAAGTAGCTGATGGATTGGGTACAATGGTTGGCACTCTCTTTGGTGGAGTATTCCCTACAACTGTTTACCTAGCTTCTGTAAGTTCCAAGTGGTTAAGAGCTGGAAGGGGCTATTCCATATTTGCAAGCCCTGCTCCTGATGCTTTAAATGCTGTGTCCCCTGCCATTGTCTCCCTAGGCCAAGGCGCCATGTTTACTGCTATTGTTTTAGGTGCAATACTAGTATTTATCATCGATAATGACTATAAGAAAGCTGGTATAACAGCCTTAGCAGGTGCTGCTATGGCAGCCGTAGGCCTTATTCATGCACCTAATTTGGCCTTCTTATACAGCAAGGAGTATTTCTTAGCCTACATTATAGTTGCTGTAGTATTGTTTGGATATAGCTTTATTAAGGATACTGATGAAGAAAGCAAAATTGTGGATATTGTGGCTGATTAGCTTATTTATAGCTTAAAAGAAAGTAAACCAGGGTAATCTATCCTACCCTGGTTTCTTTATTCATTGATATTTAATGAGTTTTCTTTATTAGTATTCTTAGTAACATAAATACTCCTAAATGTGACAGATACTATTACTATGATACCCCCTATTATAGCAAAGATGCTTGGTTTTTCACCAGTAAATATATATACCCAGAGGGGATTTAATAGGGGTTCAACGACGGTAATCAGTATGGCCTCAAGGGCTGTTATGTATTTTAGTGAATTTATATAGAATATATAGGGAATTCCTAATTGGAAAATGCCCATAGTTACTACAGTAGCTAGGGTTTTAAAGCTAGGTAAATTAGTTAAAATAAAGGGTATAGCTACAATAAAGGCCAGAAGATTTCCAAATATGGTTATTTCAAAGGGTGATCCTTCCTGTTCCATTTTTAAGGCTATAGTGGAAACTGCTAAGGCAAATCCACAAAATATGGCAAGGAGGTTTCCTATAATATTGCCTGAGCTTAAGTCATTTACGAAGAAAAGTCCCATGCCTAAGAAAACCGAAACTATTGCCAATGTGTCATACCATCTTATTTTCTCTTTCAAAAGCCATACACTTAAAATTGCTGCAAATATGGGAGAAGTATATTGTAGCAAAATAACATTAGCAGAAGTAGTTAACTTATTTGCTATTATAAAGCTTAATACTGTTGCTGCACTGGCAATGGCACCTATGGCCTGAGTCTTTGATTTAGGAAGTTTTGGTTTTTTTACATAGGCTATTAAAACTGAAGAAGCTATTAAACTTCTAACTCCAGCTAAGGCTACAGGGTTCCAATCTATAACTTTTACAAATATTCCTCCTGTACTCCACATTGCCGAAGCAAACATGGCAGCTAATATACCTTTAATCCTATGGTCCATTATATTCCGTTGGCCCATATGCTCACTCCCCTATTGTAAAACTGATTAAATATACATTATATAGGTTTGCTTATCAGGTAATCTAATATTATATTCTTTCTTGTCTACTCAATTATATAATATATTAATTTTATATAATTTGCTATGGTTATTTTGATTATCTCATATGAAGTAAAAGATTTTATAATGTTAGTTTACCACTAAAAAAGAAGGCAGATGCTGCCTCCTAATTATACATGCTCATTTCTCCATAGTTCCTCATATCTTATAGCGTTTGCCCTTATTGTTTCTATGTCCTCCTCTGTTACCTCTCTTCTAATCTTACCTGGTGCACCCATAACTACAGAATTAGGTGGTATAACAGCATTTTCTGTAATTAAGGCTCCTGCAGCTATTATACTATTATCTCCTATAACTGCACCGTTTAATATTATGGATCCCATCCCTATTAAACAATTATTGCCTATTTTACAACCATGTACTATGGCATTGTGGCCTACAGTAGTATAGTCCCCTATTTCACAAGGTAAGCCTGTATCAACATGGACTGTAGCATTATCTTGGATATTAGTATATTTACCTATTTTTATATAGCTCATATCTCCTCTAACTACTGCACTATACCACACACTACTTCCTTCTCCTATGGTTACATCGCCTAAAACATCGGCAGATTCTGCTATGAAAGCATCTTCATGGATTTTAGTCTTTTTATCTATATTATTCTTTTTATCTCTTAAATCTTTAATCATATTTTCTCTCCTTTGCATTGATGATTAGCTTAATAGTAGTATATAAACTCCTGCTATGCCATATTTTTATAGATCTCCCTTTAGGCCTATTTCTTCTGCCACCTTTCTCATGGCATGTATGGTTTCCCTTATGACATCGTCTCTTTCCATACCTAGCATTTCAATGCCTCTTTCTATAATTGACCTATCTACTCCTGCAGCAAAGCTCTTATCCTTCCATTTTTTCTTAACAGACTTTGGCTCTAAATCTAATACAGATTTACTTGGTCTAAGCAAGGCAACAGCTGTTATAAGGCCTGTTAACTCATCTATTGCATATAGAACCTTCTCCATTCTCTCTACCGGCTCTATATCACAGCAAATACCATAGCCATGGCTAGCCACAGCCCTAATATAATCCTCTGGATAGCCTTCTTCCCTTAGGATTTCTTGGACCTTTATACAATGTTCTTCTGGGTACATTTCATAGTCCAAGTCATGAATTAGGCCTACAATAGACCACTTATGAACATCAGGCTCATTGAGGAGCTCAGCAAAATGCTTCATTGTTGCCTCTACTGCTAAAGCATGACGTAGCAGGCTTTCAGACTTATTATACCTTTTAAATAATTCTAAAGCTTCTTGTCTCGTTGGTATCTTCACTGCCATCTTTCTTCCCTCTTTCTTTATCGCTTTACTATATATAATAGAATAGTGGATTTAAGCTGTCAAGCTTCCTTTAGATAAGATCAGCCATTGGTGTATCTAATATATTGTAGAATACATATGAAACACCTGAATTATAGGACTTCTTTTATAACTCTTAGGGCATTTTTATAAAATATCTTGTCTATTTCATCATCAGAGAACTTATTGGCCTTTAATGCATCTAGGAGTCTACCTATTTCTCCTATATTGTCTATTTCACCATTGGGATTACAACCATCATAGTCAGACCCTATGGCTATTACATCTATACCACCAATATTTCTTATATGTTTAATATGCTTGACTATATCTTCTATTCTAGCATTTTCCGAATCTCCTAAGAAGTCCCTTTCAAAGCATATGCCTATTACTCCACCCTTATCTGATAAGACCCTTATCATATCATCCGTAAGGTTTCTAAAATGGTCCTTTATAGTCCTAGAGTTGGAATGTGAAGCAATAAAGGGTTTTGAGCTTAATCTGGCTACATCATAAAAGCCTTCATCGGAAAGGTGGGATACGTCTATTAACATCCCTAACCTATTCATCTCATAAACAAGTTCCTTACCAAAGTCCCTTAAGCCTTTATTTCTATACTCCTCTTTTGAATTGGGATAGCCTATTTCATTTACCCTATTCCAGGTAAGGGTTATTCCCCTAACTCCTAGTCTGTAAAAGTTTCTTAGGTTATGTAATCCTCCCTTTATGGCTCCTCCTTCTTCTATAGTTAATAAGGCAGAAATTTTGCCCTCATTTTTATTTCTCATAATATCTTCATAGTTAGTGGCCAAAGAAATATAATTAGAGTTCTTATCTAGCTCCATATAGAATTTGTCTATCATTTTTAAACAAGTCTCCAAGGGATTGCTGTCATTCTTTAAATCTAGCCACATGGCAAAAAATTGTGCCAGGGACTTGCCTTTTATTAGTTTCTTAATATCTACATTTAAGTTGTTTTCGTATAGGTCTGACCCATTTTTCCCTTCCATTAACCTTAAAAAAGTATCACAGTGTAGATCTATTACCATATAAATTCCTCCATATTTTTTATTATAAGCCTAATTATTTACCCAAAATATTAAAACAATTTTATCATATAAATTCATTCTATGTAACTGAAACTTAATTAAGTATGATATATTTTATGATAAAAAAGGATATTGGTTATTTACCCAATATCCTTTGTCTTTATCTTGATATCTATTATAATAGTTCTTTTCCTGTAAAACTTAATGGAAGTAGTTCATTTAAAGAATATATCTTATAATCTTCCTCACTCTTAGCAAGGATTACTTCAAAATTGTCTAGGTGACAAAACTCAACCATGACTTGCCTGCAGACACCACATGGAGCGCAGTATTCAAACTCGTCTAAAGGAGTATCGGCAGCTGCAGCCACAATTGCTATGGCTTTAAAATCCTTTTCTCCACTGGAAATAGCCTTAAAAAAAGCAGTTCTTTCTGCACAGCAACTTGGTGTATGGGAAGCACTTTCAATATTACAGCCCCTATATACCTTACCATCTGCTGTCAACAAGGCTGCTCCTACATGAAAACGAGAATAGGGAGCATAGGAAAATTTACGTGCTTCAAAAGCTTCTTTAATCAGTTCATTATAGTTCATAGCTATCCTCCAATCTTATTTACTAGTTAGTCCACTAATTGCCTTTTTCGTATGGAACACCACTGGCCTTAGGTCCTGTAGAACGTCCAACAAATAGGACCAATACAATAATTGTAAGCAGGTAAGGCAACATAGCCATAATTTGGCTAGAAAAGATTTCTCCCCCACCTAGCTGAATAACAATTGCTTGTGCCAGTCCAAAGAATAGACATGACAGGTAAACACTTACAGGTTTCCACTTGCCAAATATTATGGCTGTCAAGGCTATAAAACCATGTCCACTAATGGCAGTGGGTACAAAAAATGTTATCAGTATAGCAACCAATATAGCAAAAATGATTCCTATATTAGCACTGGTTCTTCCAACAATCTCCCTTAGGAAATCATTCTGTTGAAGAATTGCTTGTCCTGCTTCTGACATCTTCCAATTATATATAGGATCTAGTCCTGACGAATTTATAATATAAGTAGTAGTTGTCCCTGGTTCGTGAAACCTATCAAGTGATACTACATAATTTCCAAAATAAAATGCTATCCAGTTAAACATAATTCCTGTTATTACTTCGTGTATGCCACGTTTTGCCTTTAAATAACCAGCTATACCACCATAGATTCCCCCTGCCAATGCACCTATAATGATTATTAGGGGATATTGAATAATAGGTGGAAAATCAAATATAATTCCTGCTACTGTAGCAGCAATAGTACCTACAATATACTGTCCTTCAACACCGATATTAAACAATCCAACTCTTAAAGCAAAAGTTACACTTATTCCAGTTAATATTATGGGGGTGGCTTTTATAATTATGTTCATTATATATCTTGGTTTGGAAAACATACCTTTATATTCTTTGCAAAATTTTTCCCCCCTGCCATTAATAAACCAATCGTCTTTTCATCTACTGTTCCTTGTTTAAAGGTATTTACAATATTTCCATCATAAATAACTGCTATTGTATCAGATAAGTTCATTATCTCATCTAATTCATAGGATATCAATAAAATAGCCTTGCCCTTATCTCTTTCTTGAACTAGGGTCTTGTGTATATATTCTATGGCTCCAACGTCTAGTCCTCTAGTAGGTTGAACTGCAATTAATAGATCTAGGTCATTTTCTATTTCACGGGCTATTATAACCTTCTGTTGATTGCCGCCAGATAGGCCTCTTACTGCTAGTTCTTCACACTTGCCTGGCCTAATATCAAATTTCTTTATTAGCTCCTTGGCTTTATCAATTATTTTATCCTTTTTTATAATCCCCCTCTTTGAATATTGGGGGCTTTCAATGTTTTCAAGGACTATATTTTCAGCCACGGTAAAGTCTAATACTAATCCAACTTTTTGCCTATCTTCATGA
>JAAYFT010000111.1 GCA_012728125.1 Tissierellia bacterium
AGAAATAGCCTAAGTATCACACGTTGAGTGTGTAGCATTGATACAAAAGGAAACTATATAGAAATCCTGAGATTCAAGCAATTTTACGACCATTTTGAGTTTATAGAAGATGAGCATAACTTTAAGAAAAAAGTGCTAAAAAAATATTTCAACGTTTCAGTGGTAGTAGACCTAGTCAGTGGGAACACAAAAAAATAATTTAAACAAATTCTATAGTAGAAATGTTTCTTTAAGATATTATTTGTTATATAACAATAACAGAAGAGTTTAATTTGATGCATATTTGTAGATAAATATGTAACTAATTTAAGATAGGGAGGATTATATTTTGAAGAAAACTGTTATGTATTTGGTCTTATTGATACTGGTACTTTCATTAATTGCCTGTAAAAAAGACACAAATGATGTAGAGGTGTTGAAGGATTCAGGTGAATACTATTTTGAGCCTAATGTATCAATAATTGAAGGCAAATTAATTACAAGAATGTACTATGGTCCACCAAATTATGGAGAGAACCCTGATACTGATGCTCAACAATATCCGTTTATATTGCAATTGGATAACCTAATTGATGTTATTGCAACGGAGAATGATACTCAAAATTCAGATGTACTTGGAGTTACTGAAATACAAGTAGTCCCTATGGGTGAAGAAGAAACTGAACTATTGGATAGTTATATAGATAGTCGAGTTAGAATACAAGGAACTTTATTTAAAGCGATATTTGGTGGACATCATACAGATGTATTAATACAAGTAGAAGAGATTCTGGATTAATAACCATAGTAAATATTATTGTTGGTTTCTAACAATAAGACTGACCGTTATGACACATAATTTATATTATATGTAATAAATATTAATATTTAGGATATATTCTAACTTGTAATATATCCTTTTTTTATTTCCCCTTAGGGATGAAGGGTTATTAAGTTCTGCTTAAAATGCACTTTAGAATAGATACAAAAGAAGAGCAAAGAATAGAGTAAGTATATTAGAGGAGGATAAATATGATTTATATAGAAACACCTAGATTAATTTTAAGAGATTGGAAGAAGAAGATTTGGAGCCTTTTAGAGAGCTTAATGCTGATAAGGAAGTTATGCGATATTTTCTTAAGACTTATACTGAAGAAGAGACAGACGCCTTTTATAAGGCTATTGTAAAAGAAATTAAAGAATGTAATTATGGCCTATATGCAGTAGAAGTAAAAGAAAGGAAAGAATTCATAGGCTTTATAGGTTTTCATAAGGCAACATTTAAGGCTGATTTTACACCATGTATAGAGATTGGCTGGCGTTTGAAAAGGGATGCTTGGGGAAAGGGATATGCAAGGGAAGGTGCAAAAGCTTGTTTAGAATATGGATTTACAAAGCTTAATTTTGAAGAAGTATACAGTTTCACATCTAAAATAAACAAAGCTTCAGAAAATGTTATGAAAAATAGGAATGCACTATGTAAAAGATTTTGACCACCCTAGGATTGAGCCTAGTAATAAGCTGTGTAGGCATGTGTTATATGTTATTAGAAATATAGATCTGGATAAATAGTTAGGAATTAAAATCTCAAAAAGCCTGTACAAATTTTTGTTAACATAATTGGATAAGCCTCATATTATAGTATTGAGACAAGTTTTCAAGCCTAATTGTATTTGAAGCAGAAGATGAAAAAGGGGCTGAACATGAAGTAGAAGTTGACCTATTATTTAAACTAGTAAGAGTCACCGATGGAGATAAAGAAGTAGTTCAAAGCTGGAGATATTTATATGAAATAGATGTTGAGAATAAAATTGATGAATTAGAAGTAGAAATGAGTCAGCCATTTACAGTGACATTCTGTGATAAGCCAACATCATGTGTTCATGAATATATTATGACAGTAGAGGGCATTGACTTCGAGGGAGATTTTGATGCCCTAAGAGTAGTCAAGCCTGATCTAAGTGCTATTGCACAAGATCAGTGTTAAGATTTATTTTTAAGCCACAGTATACTCCTTAATTTTATTTGGCTTATAAAAGCTAAATAAAGGCGCATAATGGCCAAGCCATTATGTGCCTTATCTTTATTTTTTGCCTTATATTTTGCTAGTAAAAGCATGGGGTGATACTATGATGTTCAGGGAAAAACTGCAAGAAAATGATATAATACAAGGAGAAGCAAAAGGACAGGATAAAGCTATGGAAGTCTTCTATGCAATGACCTTGTACAACTTAAAAGAACATTCTAAGGCAATGGAAATTTTACTGAACATCATCGTTCAAACATCCTTAGACGAGGGTATAAAAAAATATAGAAAGGCGATAGAATTTTATTCTGAAAAGCTAGAAACATGGTAATTTTTTGTTTTATATTTATGCTATTTTAA
>JAAYFT010000112.1 GCA_012728125.1 Tissierellia bacterium
ATGGAATGATAGTATTTTTCAGAGATAATATGATAGAATAACGGAAGTTTATTTGTCAAATTTTAATTAAGACATAGGAAGGTCAAAAAATATTATTTATAAAACCTATAATATACTTAATACATTGTAAGCAATTATTTTTAGAGGTTATAGGTGAGAACCATAGGGCCATTAAGTTTTATTTAAATAAGGGATATGAAAAAGTATATATCTTAAAATATTATACTTGTAAAAAATTGGGTGAGATTAGATATAAAACAAATAATGATATTACTATAAATGAAATAGTTTTTGATAAACTAATAAGTTTAGACATAAGGAATATTCATATAAACTGGCAAAATGATTTCGATTATATTAAGAAGCTGGAAGGCCTAAAACATTATGGGGCTTATGTAAATGATAAACTAATTGGAGCCATAAGTGTCAATAAAAAGGGGAGCATATTTTTTATTTGGGTAGATGATAAATACCGCCATAAGGGTATAGGAAGTAGCCTTCTTATAAAAGTGATTAATGAATTGAAATTAGAGGTCTTAAACATTAGCTTTCCAAGTAATACATCCTTAGAAGGGTTTGTAAAAAAGATGAATTTCCAAAAGTTAAAGCTCTTCCAATATGAAATGTATTTGACACTTGATTAAACTTAGGTATGTTTTTCAATTTAGCTAAAATGGGTAATAAATGTTATAATTAGTATAATCATAATATGGGAAGAGGATAGACTTGAGACTATATAAAATACTTTTCATAACATTAGGTATAATATTTATGTCAATAGGCATGGTAGGTGTAGTAGTACCAGTATTGCCTACAACTCCTTTTATAATATTGGCATCAGTTTGTTTTGTAAAAGGGTCAGAGAGATTTGACCGCTGGTTTAAAGGGACTAAAATATATAAGGACTATGCTGAAGACTTTATAAGGGATAGGTCAATGACCTTAAAAAGAAAGATTAAATTAATGATAATATCTGACTTAATGCTGGCTTTTCCATTGATAATACTAGACAGTATTTATATTAAACTATTTATAGTTTTGGTGATAATTGCTAAGTACTATTATTTCTTCGGTGTTATTAAGACTAAGAGGGAAGAAAATAACTTATGAAAGGATAAATATGAATATTAGTATAATAGCTGTAGGAAAGATTAAAGAAAAATATATACAAGAGGGAATAAAGGAGTTTAGGAAGAGGCTTTCAAGATATTGCTCCTTAGACATAATAGAAGTTGATGATGAAAGGGCTCCAGAAAACTTATCACAAAAGGAAATGGAAATGGTAAAAGCTAAAGAGGGAGACAAGATTCTTGCCAAGATTCCTCAAAATTCTTTTATTATTTCCCTGGAAATAAAAGGAAAACAAATTTCTTCAGAAGAATTGTCGAAAAAGATGGAAGATCTTATGATAGATGGAATAAACCATATTACCTTTATCATAGGAGGTTCCCTAGGTTTATCAGATGAGGTAATAAATAGGAGCAACTATAAACTTTCCTTTTCCAAAATGACATTTCCCCATCAATTAATGAGGCTTATTTTGCTTGAGCAGATCTATAGGGGATTTAAAATTATGAAAAATGAGCCCTATCATAAATAGGCCAAGCTATGGGCTATAGGACAATGTTTAAGGGGTTATTATTAATTAGGATTAAATGATATAATGTATATAGGTAGAATTATGTTCAATTCACAATTCACGATGCACAATGCACAATTATATCTTTCGTTTCGCTCAGGATAGTTGTCGCCTTAAGAAGGGTAGAATGTTCATTGCTATGGAAGGGTTTTAAATTAATTGTGAACTGTGAATTGTGCATTGTGAATTACACATTATTCATATTATATGTAATAGATAATATGGTATAATAAATATATATTACATTATTTGAAAGGTAGTGATAGAATGGACACTGCTAAACAAATATTATTAAAACTTATAGACGAAATTCCAGAAAATCAAATACATGAAATAATAGATTTTATAGGATATTTAAAAATAAAAAATGAGAGAGATATGTTTAAAGAGTTAGAAGAGGC
>JAAYFT010000113.1 GCA_012728125.1 Tissierellia bacterium
AATGAAATATTTACAGAGTACTCCAATGGACTGTATAATTTTGAGCAGTTAAAGATTGAAATGGATTATATAAGAGGTAAGGGGAAGAAGAGAGGTAGTGTCAATATAAAGAAATTCATAGATGGCATAGTATATTATGGGAAGCAATAAGGTAGATGACTAATCATCTACCTTATTTAATAAACTTTGAAGTTAAGTCTATATCTATAGGCTTTCCTATCTTAATGCCTACTTCACTTACAATAGAATCATAGGCAAGTACCTTTATATTATTTTCACTGGCAAGTTTTACAGCCTTAGAAAAATTTTCATCCATTTCCCAATTCAACCTAAATTCCTTGGGACCTCTCATTTGGATAAGGAAAAAGATTATACCGGTATAACCTTCTTTAGAAGCTTCAATCATCTCCAATACATGCTTGGTTCCCCTTTCAGTAGGGGCATCTGGAAAGGCTGCTATGTGGTTATTCTCCAAAGTAACGCCCTTTACTTCAATAAAGCCTTTTTCTTTGGAGCTTTCAAAATATATATCATATCTAGAATTTCCATAGGTAACTTCTCTTTTTATATGGTTTATATCTTGGAAACCTTCAATTTCACCGTTTTTCAAGGCATTAAAAACAACTGCATTAGGCACTTGAGAATCGATATTTACTAGCATATTATCCTTCCAAACGGATATAAGGGAGTACTTGGTCTTTCTATTTGGATTATCACTACAATCCTCTAATAAGACTTTAGCTCCTTCAATAAGGAGTTCTTTACACCTGCCTGTGTTTTTTACATGGGCTATTTCTTCTTTACCATTAATTAAGACGTGAGCTATAAACCTATTAGGTCTTTTTAAGAATGTTCCTTCTACTATTTTTCTGTATTTCATTTTATCGCCTCTTATAATATTATTAAGTATTTATTCATTTTACCATAGGTCCTTGCTATTGTAAATTTTAGCTTGTCTATAAGTTTACAAACTTAGTCAATTTCTAAAGGATTACTTAATATAATAATTATAACTACAATATAAGGAGGGATAAAATGAAACACATGTATATAGTTGATTATGGAAATGGTGCATCTATTAAGGATAAGGTTGATATATGGATTGGAGAAAATGCAGAAAATATACTTGAGATAGTAGATATTGAATATTCTCAGGAAGGAGATATTTACTTTGCCATAGTAACCTATATTGAAAGGGAGAAAAATGATTATAGAAGGGATTAGGAAAATAATGTAGAATATATTATAAGTATAATATAAACTAAAGAACTTAATGAGGTGATGTAGTGGGTATTTTTGGTCCTAGCCAAAAAGAAATATGGCAGCAGTTTGCTGATGAAATTGGTGGAGAATTTATAGAAGAAGGGTTTTGGAAAAGCAAAAAGGTAGTTGCCAATTTTGAAAATTGGACAGTTACTTTAGATACCTTTGCCCGTTCAACTGGAAAGACGAGTACAGTATACACTAGAATGAGGGCACCCTACAAAACTAAAGATGAATTTAAATTTAAGCTTTATAGAAAGGGCTTATTTAGCAATATAGGTAAGGCTCTTGGCATGCAAGATATTGAAGTTGGCTATCCAGAATTTGATGATGAATTCATTATTAAAGGAAATGATGAGACTAAAATAATTGAATTGTTTTCAAATGACAAGATCAGGGAATTGATAACTTATCAGGATAGGATTTATTTAGAAATTAAAGATAATAAAGTTTTTTTTAGTCCTGTTACAGAAGAAGGAATCTATGAACTATATTTTGAGTCAGTAGGCGTCATTAAGGATATTGATAGGCTAAAAAACCTTTTTATGTTATTTATTTTAGTATTAAACAGGCTGACCTTAATAGGTTCAGCAACAGATAAATAAAAAGGAGTGAAGGTCTTATGAAAAATAATAAGATTAGAAATTATGGAATTACTATAGGTAGCTTCAAAACTGGAAAGAACAATTCTATTACAGATGTAAAAGGTGTAAAAGTAGGCCACAAAACCATAGATAATGGAAAGATCAAGACTGGAGTAACTGCCATACTACCTCATGAAGGTAATACTTTTAAGGACAAGCTAGTAGCTGCCTGCCATGTGATCAATGGATTTGGAAAATCAACAGGACTTGTTCAGATTGAGGAACTAGGGACTTTAGAAACTCCTATTATACTTACCAATACCTTAAGTGTAGGTACAGCCTATGAAGCCCTAGTGAGATATATGCTTGATCATAATGATGATATAGGAGATACAACAGGTACAGTTAATCCTGTTATCTGTGAATGTAATGATGGAGAAATAAACCATATTCGTGGCCTACATATAAAACAAGAGGATGTTTTTGAGGCCATAAGAAACTGTGATGTTGAATTTGAAGAGGGAAATATTGGAGCAGGTACAGGGATGTTATGCTATGACTTAAAGGGTGGTATTGGATCATCTTCTAGGATCATCGAATTAGACAATAAGGAATACACTATAGGTGTATTAGTACTTAGCAATTTCGGTTCTTTAGAAGATTTTGTTTTAAATGGAGACCATATTGGTCCTAGATTGAAAGAAAAGATTAAGGAAATTGAAGAAAGAGAAGAAAAAGGATCTATAATTATTATCTTGGCTACAGATATCCCCCTATCATCTAGACAGCTTAAGAGGGTAATAAAGAGGGTTTATCCTGGACTTTCTAGGACAGGTAGCTACACAGGCAACGGAAGTGGAGAGATAGTAATAGGCTTTTCTACAGCAAATATAATAAAGCACTATGAAGAAAATGACATAATCAGCATAAAAGTAATCAAGGAAGAAAAGATAAACAAAATATTTAAAGCTACTGTAGAAGCAACAGAAGAAGCTGTCCTAAACTCTATGATATGTTCTAACAGTACTATCAATAGAAAGGGAAAGAAGGTGTATTCTCTAAAGGATTTGATATAAACTAATACTTGGCATCATAAATAATAGGGAATGGGGGATAGGTATGTTTAAATATGTAATTAATGAAGATATAGAATTAAAGTTAGTGGATATCCACCATGCAGAGGATATATTTAATTCGATTGATTCAAGCAGAGAACATTTAAGAAGATATTTACCTTGGGTTGACAGTTCTAAATCTGTAGCTGATACAAGAGAATTTATAGAAAACAGTAAAAACCAATATGCAGCTAATAAGGGATTAGACGCTGGAATCTGGTATAAAGGTGAATTTGCTGGGGTTATTGGCTTCCATAGCATAAATCCTAGTATTAAAGAAATTAGCATAGGCTACTGGCTAGATGAAAGATTTGTAGGCAAAGGAATAATGACAAGGGCTTGCAAGGCATTTATAGACTTTGCATTTAACATTTATAACTTTAATAGGGTAGAAATAAGATGTGCAGAAGATAATATAAAAAGCAGGGCCATACCAGAGAGACTTGGATTCACCCAAGAAGGAATAATAAGAGATGGAGAATTACTAGATGGTAATTTTGTAAATTGTGTAGTTTATGGCTTACTGAAAAGAGAATGGAAAAGGACTTAAGGAGGAAAAAATGTTTTTCGTATTTGGCATTTCATCAAAGGAGAAAAAACTTGACTTTACCCAAACTATTATATGCCCTAATTGCGGAGCATATGGTAGGTTGGAAGTTTTTATGACCTATACATTTTTTAGTCTATTTTTTATTCCCACATTTAAATGGAATAGAAAATACTATGTAAGGAGTACTTGTTGTTCTAGCTTATATACCATAGACAATGGCCTTGGTAATGATATTGAAAGGGGTACAAAAACTAAAATCGAAGAAGTAGAATTACATCCTATACAAACTGGATATAGGCAAAAATATTGTAGCAATTGTAGCTTACCAATAGAACCTGACTTTCAATATTGTCCAAGATGTGGTAGTAAGCAATAATCAAAAGTTAAGGAGTGGTATTATGTGGAATAGACTGGACAAGCCATGGCAAAAGGCATTTGCTTTAGCGTGGGAGGCCTATAAAAATGGAACCATACCAATTGGGGCAGTAATAGTAGATAAAAATGGAAATATAGTAGCTAAGGGAAGAAATCAAATATTTGATACATCAAGTAACCATCCAATGGCTAGGACAA
>JAAYFT010000114.1 GCA_012728125.1 Tissierellia bacterium
ATAGTTCTGGGTCAAATTGAGTTCCTTCATTGTTTATAAGCTCTTCCATTACCTGTTCTGGTGGTAATGCCTTTCTATATGGCCTGTCAGAGGACATAGCCTCATAGGCATCTGCTATGGCTATTATTCTGGACACAAGGGGAATTTCCTCCCCCTTAAGCCCCTTAGGATAGCCCGACCCATCGTATTTTTCGTGATGATAAAGTATATACTTGGCCATTTGGCTCATATCATTAACTGTACTAAGTATCCTAAAACCTATTTCAGGGTGTTTCTTCATACTATCCCATTCTCTTTCAGTCAATGGCCCAGCCTTATGGAGTATATCTTCATTAACTGCAATTTTTCCGATATCATGTAGTAGGCCTATGGTATATAGTTCTTCCACCTTATCCTTAGGTAAACCTAAAGCTATACCCATTTTTCTACAGAAACAAGCTACCCTCTTTGAATGCAATTCTTCTATTTTACTCTTCTTGTATAAGGTTCTAACTATGGTTTCTATGGTCCTGCTTCTCATGCTAGGCCCTTCATATAGTTTACGGGAGTACATATAGTCTTCTGCTTTTCTGATTACTTGGGAAATATCCATATCAAGTCTATCCTTTACTCCAATGCCATAGGCAATTGAAATCTCTATGTCTATTCCCATATCCTTCAAAAATCTCCTGTCATAACTCATTTCCCTAAATCTATTAACTACCTTTTCCGCTTCTTCTTCAGTTGTTTTAGGTAAAATGATTACAAACTCATCTCCACTTAGTCTGCAGGCTATATCATTTTCCCTAATTCCCTTTTTTATTATATTTGCTATGCTTTTTAGCAATTCGTCTCCTGTAAAGTGGCCAAAGGAGTCATTTATAAGCTTCAGTCCGTTTACATCTGCCATAATAATGGAAATAGGGAGATATTCTTCCTTATCTAGTCTTTTGATCTCTTCATCGAAGAACCTCCTGTTATATAGGCCTGTTAATTGGTCTCTATAGGATAGGTCTCTTAGTCTATCTTCTAAAATCTTTCTTTGCTCAATGTTTTCCGCTAATTCATTATAGGAGGATATTAATTCCTCGTGTTGAGCCAGCAGCTCCTCCCTATCTTGCTCTACTTGTTCAAAGAATTCTTGGGTCTTATCTAAGGCTAAATTAATAGATGTTCTAAGTTCTAGGAAAGGATCCTTCTTATCTATGGGTATCCTATATCCAATATTCTCTTCAACATTAATACTTCTAATATCCTCATCTAGTCTTACTATAGGAGCAAGAATAGTTTTATTTTGTAAATAGAGAAAGATAGTAAAAATTGTAATAGAGATTACTAAAGAAGTAGTAAACATATTAAACATATCCCATTCGTTGCTATTAAGCTCCATTAGGGACATGAAGTTTCCTATGATCCAATCTGTATTTTCTATTGGCTGATAGAATAAAATACCACGTACGCCTTCCAGTTCTACTTTTATTTCACCAGTTTTGGTCTCCTTAAGTTGGCTATGAATATTTTCAGTAATGGAGTCTATATTGACAATATCTGCTCCAGACTCATACCGATAGTTTGGATGGGCTAGGATGTTGCCAGTACCATCTATTAAAAAGGAATAACCTAAGTCCCTTACCTTGGCTTCTTCCACTATTTCTACTATCTTTTCCATGCTGATATCACAAGCCACTACTCCCAAAAACTCATTGTTTTGGTTGTATACAGGCTTGGATATGGCTATTATGGGCTTATCGTCAATGGCATCTAGAAATACATCGGAATATGCTAACCCATCATATTCCAAAGCCTTTATGTACCAATCCCTTGACATCCAGTCATAGTCCTCTGGGGGAGTCCAA
>JAAYFT010000115.1 GCA_012728125.1 Tissierellia bacterium
ATAATAAAATTGTCACACAAAATCATATCCCTTAACTTTACCATGTTCATAGGATCATATCCACATATTACAAAATCTCCTTCATGCTTAATAAAGGAATCTCCTCATTTTTAAGGAAAATCTTCACTTTATTATATAGTGCAAATTCTTTTCTAGAAAATCCTGTCCACAAATCATTGTAGTTTACTTTCTTTAATTCTAATTCTACATCCTCATATAATTTCCTCATTTTATAATCCATCCCCTCGACTTTCATGTCACTCCCCCTTCTGAAGAAACTTTATAATTTCTTTGTAGCTAAAATATTCAATACTTTTTGAACACAATTAATCTCTCCTGTTATTATAAACCTTGCTTTTTTATGGTTCTCCTGATAAAGATAGGAAAACTTTTTAATTCCTTTTTTGATATATACATTAACAACTTGTGATACTTTTTTATATAAATCTTCCATTATAGCAACATCTTTACATGGATAATCTATTATAGCGCATATACTTATTTCATTTACTTCTTCGTTATTAATGAAATCTATTACAATTTGATTTTTTGTTACCTCAACTGAATCATAAAAGTCTTTATCTTCGAAAAGTTCATTTATATCTTCCTCTGTGAACCTCCACTGTACTCCGATTTTCTTACCTTTGAGTTTTCCATCTTTAAGATAATTGCGAATAGTTCTAGAGGTTAACCCCGTCATCCTGGCAACATCTTCAACAGTATACAATTTTTTAAACTCCATGCCTCTCCACTCCCTTCATCATTTTTCATTTTATTTCATGCATTTTCATATGTCAATATATAATGTAATATTTTCATAATAAAAAACCTTAATTAGTGATTAAATAATAATCATTAATTAAGGCAAGGAAAAAAATATTATTTATATATTATTATAATACTTTCACTATTTCTTCTGGTATTATTAAATATCTTGAAAATAATTCTATTTGTAGTTCACCAGAATAATCCTTATCAATAGCTTGCATTACGCTTGCCCTTAACTTATAACCGTTTATGCCTTTGTCTTTATCAGTAGTGGCAATAAATCCAATTCCTGTTGATCTACCTATGGGTTCTTTTTCATTATAATCTTCATATATAATAGGCTTTGAGTCTAAATACTCCTTTAAATAAAATTCTAACTGAGTATCATCTTCCGTTTCATATTCAATAATGGCAAGATTTTTACCTCTTGGACAATAATCCTTTATTGCATTTATCAAATCATCTAATACTCTTTCCCTTTCTTCAATATTCTCTATATTTTTAACCATTTTTTCAATATCTTCATAAGGATCATATGAAGTAAGCTCATTAATATAAAAGCAACCTTCCTTTCCTAGCTCCTTGTCATAATATATAATTTTCTTGCCCATGTCCTGCTTTCCCATATGAGCTTTAAAGGAATGTAGTATTGGCACTTGTCTAGTATCTTGACCAATATATAATAATATGGATAAGTCTTTAGTAGTATCTATAACAGGTACATAATCTCCTTCTTTTTGTCTAAACTCAGTAATAACAAGATTTTCCAATTCTACATTATCCCATTCTTCAGGAATCAAGCCTAGCTCAACAAAATGGAGTAGTTTTACTATAGCTTCCCAATTGTTTTCATGAACATAATGATTGAAAGATGTGTCAAATTCAACAATATTGCCCTGTATCTCCATTTGATTTAGAAAAAAATTATGATCCCTATTACTAGATTCAATATGGCGTAGCATTTCATCTCTTTTTGTTTCGACTTCTACTTCATATAATTCTTCATGCAAATCTCTTTTTCTCATAACCCATAATGAACAAGTATCATTTTCTTTTGTTAAACTTAACAGCAAGACATCTTTACCCCGTACATTTAAAGTCCTGTTAATTATATACTCTTCATCTGGATGAAACAGAAATTCTTTTAACAATCCTAAATACATCTATCTCACTCTCCACTTAATTTAGCTGATAGTTAACCGCTTGAGAAGTAAATAACTTATAATATAGGCTATCCTTTTTCTCCATTAAATTCTTGTGGGTGTCAAAGTCCGCTACACTTCCATTTTCTATAAGCAGAATCCTATCACAGAATACACTACTTGACATACGGTGAGAGATATAAATGGCAGTTTTACCACCCACTAAAGTATTAAAATGCTCGTAAATTTCTGCTTCAGCCAAGGGATCTAGGGCAGAAGTTGGTTCATCTAGAATTACTAAAGCTGCATTTTTGTAAAGGGCTCTAGCTATGGCTATTTTCTGCCTTTCTCCACCTGAAAGCTCTACACCCTTTTCATCATAGAACCTACCTAGGATAGAATCAACTCCATCAACTAACTCTTCTATCTTCTCCTTTAATCCCACCTCTTTTATTAAATCCATAGTTTTGTGGTTCTCTTCCTTATCCTCACAAGTTATATTTTCTCCAATGGTAAAATCAAATAATTTATAGTCTTGAAATACAGCAGCTATTTTTTCCATATAGGAGCTATAGTCATAATCAAAGATATTATGCCCATTTACCAAGATCTCCCCCTCATTAGGCCTATATAATCTGCATAAAAGCTTTATTAAGGTAGTTTTCCCAGCACCATTTAAGCCTACAATGGATATCTTCTCTCCACCCCTTATGTCAAAGGAAACATTTTTTAATACATAAGCTTCAGAGCCTGGATATTTAAAAGAAACATTTTTGAAAACTATACTCTCAATCTCATCTCCCATGACCAAAGTTCCCTTATCATCCTTAGCCTCTGGCAGTGACATAAACTCCATAAAGGGGTCTAAATACCCTAGCATTTGGAAAATCCTGGTGATATTTTCTCCTAATTCTGTAGTAGTTCTGGAGAAATTTATGGCAGCAGATACATACATGGTAAAGGAACCTAAACTAATAGGTGGTCCAAAAATCCCACTAATAACCCTTAGTCCAACATAGCCATAGGCTACGGCTGCCTGCAAATGATTTATTGCCCCATATAGGCCTAGGAATGAACCTTGCTTTTTCTTAAATGGTACAAACTCACTCATTATTTCATCGTTGTATTCTTCAACCTTATTGGTTAACATGGGAGCCATATCGTATAGTCTAATGTCCTTGTGATATTCCCCTTGGAAACCAAGACCTAAATAATACCCGTATCTCCTATTTATAGGAATTAGTTCTTGGAAAAAATGTCTTTGGTAATCCATAAAATAGCTATATATCCAAATAGATATACCTATTGTTAAGACTAAAAAGGCCACTAGGAACCAACTTAAGGTAAATAGAATTGTAACTAAGGATAGAATGGTGATTATGTTTTTTATGCCAGCAGCAAAACTAGCAATTACATTTTCCAAGGCTCTTTGATTTCTAATGGCAAAAACTGCCCTTTCCTTTAAATCCAAATAATGTGGATTTTCCAAATAGAAAAATTCTACATTCATAATCTTATCAGCCATGGCATAGTTCATCTTTTCTTCCATGTCTATCTTTTTAATGGTCATTAGCCTTTTCATTAAGTTATCGATGAAAGCAAATAGCAAATTGGAAAATACAATTAAACCACCGTATATTAAAAGCCTATTTAAGTCTTTTCCCCCTACTAACTCATCAATAAGGAATTTTGGCAAAACCACATTAGCTACAATCCTGCCTGCTGTCAAAACCCCATCAATTAGTAATAAGATTAGATAGGATGGGGATAGGTCCCAGGATAGTCTAATAAATGACTTCAAGTTCCTAAACTGTTTCAACTAAGCCACCTTCTTCCTGATAATATTTACCTTGAATAGTAAACATCTTATAATACTCTCCCTTTTTATCCATCAACTCTTGATGACTTCCATACTCCTTCAACCCCTCTTTATCGAAAAAAGCTATGGCACCACAAAACTTGGTGCTGGCTAATCTGTGGGAAATATATACAGCAGTTTTACCCTTAGTTAGCTCACTAAAGTTTTCGTATATTTCAGCCTCTGCTAAAGCATCTAAAGCAGCTGTTGGTTCATCCATTATTACCATATTCCCATCTTTATATAGGGCCCTTGCAATGGCTAGTTTTTGACTTTCCCCACCTGAAAACTCTACACCCTTTTCATCTATTATCTTTAACATGATTTGAGATAAGCCTTTTTTAAAACCCCTTACCTTATTTCCTAATCCTACCCTATCTAGGACATCCCATACCCTGTCTCTATCTATGTTAGAAGATTTGCAGGCTACATTTTCCTCTATAGTATAGGCCAATATATTTACTTCTTGAAATAATACTGAAAACATGGAATAGAGTTCCTTTCTGTCGAATTCACCTATTGGTATGCCGTTAATTAAGATTTCCCCTTCATCTACCTTATACAAGCCTGTAATTAACTTCACTAAGGTGGATTTGCCTGCCCCATTAACACCTACAATGGCCAGTCTTTGGCCCTTTGGAATAGTTAAGTTTAGGTTTTTGAATATATATTTATCAGTCCTTGGATATTTAAAGCTTACATTGCGAAACTCGATTTCCAAAGTATCATTTTCTATGGCTTTTTTATTCCCACTCTTATCTCCTAAATCCTTTTCTAAAAATACAAATAAATCATGGGCATAGGCTAATTCCCGGTATATAAAGGACAGGTCTTCCCCTAATATGTTTAATGAAAAGGATAGTTGTAGAATTAAAGTTAGATACATGGAAAAATCTGCAATAGTCATGCCATGGACAACTTTAGAAATTAGGATTCCATATAATAAGCCATCGCTTACCAACAAGGCTAAAAGACCAAGGAAACCTAAGATAAATTCCTTGTTAGCAATAAACTTTTTTAGAACTATAAATTTATCAATCTCAGCTTTATAATTTGCTAAGATCCTATCTTTTAGATTATATATCCTAATGTCCTTTCCATAGCCAAAGTCGTAAGTAGTATTATAATAATACCCTTTCTTTCTTTCCTGTTTTTGAATATCAGCTTTCATTTCATATTCATAGGAATGAACCTTCCTCTTCAGCCATATGCCAATACCAAGCTTAAATAAAAGGCCAAGAAGAATCCAGATGCTAACTGATCCTATCCAAACAGATAGAATAATAACTGTTAAAATTACAGCAGGTAGTGAGAATAGTTTATGATATACACCTTCTACACCAGATTCGTTTGTGTTACAAGATTCTAGAGCCCTACCGTTTTCTGCCAAAAACATAGGGTCTTCCATATATTTATAATCCAAATTAACTAGTTTAGCGAAAATGTCCCTTAAATAGTTCAGCCTGAGATAGGAGATTTTCGTATAGCATGTTTCATTTACATAAGTCCTTATAAATCCAACAATGGAAGAGCCTACGAAATACCATAACACTATATAGACAATATGTGTTATTCTTGCATCTTCCCCTAGCATCAACTCCATAATTAATAGCTTAGGCAACAATATGGAGAAGAAAGGAAAAATGGTTTCTGTCAAAGTATATATAGAAAAATAAAAATATAGTTTTGAATTTTGCCTGGTAACATTGCTTAATAGTTTTTTGATGGTTTTAAGAAATGGATATTTTAGCTGTTTTTCCACTAAAATCTAACCCCCTTAAGTTTTCATCACCTAAATGCTCAATAGTTTTCCCTATTTCCCTTAATTTGTCTTTGTTTACTTCATAGTATATTTTCTTAGCAGTATCCGATTCTACGATTATATTTACTATTTGAGAATTTAAAAGTATATTAATATGGTGAGATATGGTGGCTGGAGTTAAATCCAATTCATCAGCCAATTCTTGTATATACATAGGCCTAACACTGATTCTATTAATTATTCCCAATCTGGTAGGGTCTCCTAGGGCCTTTAAGCTAGATACAAGTTCTGCACCTTGAAAGCCCTTTTCTTCCTTCCATTTTTTGAAATAGTAAATATAGATCCCAATGGTAACTAACAAGTTTTCCTTATGATGCCTCATGTTTATTCCGCCAAAGGGAAAAACAGTGAAAATTATCTTTTTGTCTGCCTCCATATTTAATTTCATAGTGACCATTCTTTCTAATAAGGATTCAAGGCCTTCTAGTTTTTTAAATTCCATAATAGATTTGTTATATTGATCTTGGATTAGATAAAAATTTCTCTGCAAAATTGGAGCCACCTCTTCAGTAAAAGTTTCTATCTCCTTCACAAGCTCATACCTGTTTTGATAGATAGAAATATAAAACATCTTCTCCCCATCTGGGATTTCCACACCTTCCAATACTTGAACTAAATCAGACAATGAATTAATTTTACTTTCTTTCTCTAGCCCTTCTACTTTACTTATTCTGTTTAACATATAACTTCCTACTAACTCATCTACATTTTCATTTGTTAAGGGTCTTTTATACCTCTGTTCCATGTCTAGTATTAGGATAATGCCTAAATCCAAGTCATCCTTTTCCAATTTCTTTTCCATTTGGAAAATCTTATTTAAGGTTGGGTATTTTTCATATCTTGGCAAGACTTCCTCTACTAGTCTTTCCTTTAAAAGAGTATAAGGCTCAAAAAAACTTTCAAACTCCTTTTTTGTTTTGCCAAAGACCTCATGATTTTCAATTATGTTCTCTATCTTATTTGTCATGGCTTCCACAATAAAGCCCATTGCTTCTATATTCCAATTAGGGTTGGGGTCAATTATATATTTCTTATCCATACTACAACCTCCCATTATTATTTATATCATTATATGATTATATTAGATAGTTGTCAACTATATTATATGTTTATCTAAATTTATTTATGATATTTTTACTTCCTTGATATTTATTATAGGAGTTTAAAGAAGTAAATTAAAAATTTTTAAAAAAACTATTGACATTAACAATTTAACGTGCTAATATATGCAGTAATATTATAAAGGCTCTGAAGGAGAGAAAGATATCAGTCCTTAATTACAGAGAGTTGGGTTAGGTGAAAGCCAACATTAAGGCGGTATGTAATATACACTCCTGAGCTGATTTGCTAAACGATTAATCCTATGTTAATCCAGTAGGCAAATCCGAAGGCCCATCGTTACAGGGGATAGGACTGTTAGGTCTGATTGAGTGATGACGTTTTTGTCATAATTAGGGTGGTACCGCGGAATAAATCTTTCGTCCCTATAAGTATAGCTATTAGCTAAATTTATAGGAACGAAAGATTTTTTTATGACCTAAAGTTGACCTAACCCAATTTGCGAAGCAAATTGTAGGTAGGTCATTCGCAACGAGAACCGAATTTGCACGACCGA
>JAAYFT010000116.1 GCA_012728125.1 Tissierellia bacterium
TAAAAGGAAAGGGAGCCATAGCACCAGGCTACATTGCAGACTTAGTTGTAATAGATAATTTAGAAGACTTCAATATATTAAAAGTATTTAAAAATGGAAAACTAGTAGCTGAAAACAACATGGCCTTATTTGATCCTAGTATTCATCTACCAAGGCATATGATTGACACTGTAAAGATTAAGGATGTAACAATAGAAGATTTACAGATACCCATGAAGTCTAACAAAGCAAATGTTATAGGAGTAATTGAGAATAGCCTAGTTACAGAAAAAATAGTTGAAGAGGTAAAAATAGTTAATGGCTACTTTGATTATTCAGATAATGACATACTAAAATTAGTAGTAATAGAAAGGCACTTTGCTACAGGTAATATTGGAGTAGGACTTATTAAAAATTTTAAATTAAAAAATGGAGCTATTGGCTCAACAGTTGGTCATGATTCCCATAATATGATACTTGTAGGGGATAATGATGAGGACATTTTACTAGCAATAAAGGAATTAGAGAAAATTGGTGGAGGTCTTACTATAATCTCTAAGGGAAGAGTTTTAAAGAGTTTACCTTTAGAAATAGGAGGAATAATGACTTCACGACCAATTGAAGAAACAAATAGCATATTAAAGGAAATGATAGCTACATCCCATAATGAATTAAAGGTAAATGAAAATATAGACCCATTTATGACTTTAGCTTTTATGGCTTTACCAGTGATACCAAAGTTGAAGCTAACAGATATGGGCCTATTCGACGTAGAGAAATTTGATTTTATAGATATTAGTCAGGAGTGATTATATGGTATATTTTGATAATGCTGCCACATCTTATCCAAAGCCTAAAATAGTCTACGATAAGATAATGGAGGCAATGACAGAGTATGGAGCAAATCCAGGAAGATCAGGACATAAAAAGGCACTAGCCATTAGTAGAGGCATATTCGAAACTAGGGTTCAATTATCTAAGCTTTTTAATATAAAGGACCCTTTAAATATTATCTTTACTTTAAACTGTACAGAAGCTTTAAATACTGCAATTAAAGGAGTTTTAAAGCCTGGTGACCATGTAATAACCACATCTATGGAGCATAACTCTGTTTTAAGGCCCATAGTATTTTTGGAAAAACTAGGAGTAGAACATACAATAGTTCAAGGAGATTCAAAGGGAAGGATTAACCCCAAGGATATAGAAAACAGCATTAGACCAAATACTAAGCTTATAGCTACTACCCATATATCTAACTTAACTGGAACTATTATGGATATTGAAGCCATAGGAAAAATTGCTAAGAAACACAATATACTGTATCTTGTGGATGGTGCTCAATCTGCAGGTGTCTATGATATAGATGTAAATAGTATGAATATAGATATGCTGGCCTTTCCAGGCCATAAGGGACTTTTAGGACCTCAAGGTACAGGAGGACTTTATATAAGGGAAGGCCTAGACTTAACCGAGATCTTTCAAGGGGGAACAGGCTCTGTCTCCCATTCACTGACTCAACCAGATGTACTACCAGACAAGTTTGAATCTGGTACACCCAATGGTCCTGGGATAGTAGGCCTTGGAGCTGGAGTTAAATATATAATGGAAATAGGCATAGATAATATTAGGAAGAAGGAAGAAGAATTAACTAAACATTTTATAGAGGAAGCATTAAAAATAGAAGGTATAAAACTATATGGGCCTTTGGAAATAGGCTTACATGCACCTGTAGTAGCTTTAAATATAAAGGATGCAGATTCATCTGAAATAAGCTATATATTAGATGAGGAATACGATATAGCAGTTAGACCAGGACTACACTGTGCTCCCTTAGCTCATAAAACCATCGGTACCTTTGAACAGGGAGTAGTAAGATTTAGTTTTGGCTATGAAAATACCCATGAAGAAATAGAATTTGCTGTTAAAGCTTTAAAGGAAATAGCAAGGGAAGTTTAGAAAGGAGAAAATTAATGGTTCAGCTAAGGGAAATTATAGCAATTTATTATATAGAGATTATCTTAGGACTCGCTGCAGCTTTATTCCTATTATTAATTTTGAATCTAATAGCTGAAATAAGAATATCTAGAATAAAGAAAAAATATAATGAGTTCACTAGAGGAATAAAAGGCATAAATGTAGAAGAATTATTGATAAAAACAGGTGAAGAACTCCATGATATTCATATAGATATGAATATCATGGAGCAAAAAATAGAATCCTTGAACACAAAGCTTTCCTTTGCTATCCAAAAAGTAGGAATTGTAAGGTATAATGCCTTTGCTGAGTTAGGTTCTGACTTAAGTTTCTCCATTGCCTTATTAGATAATTTCAACAATGGTTTTGTCCTTACAAGCATTTATGGAAGGGAGTACAATACTGTTTATGCTAAGCCAATTAAATTTGGAAAATCCGTATATCCACTATCTGTAGAAGAAATACAGGCAATAGATAGAGCAATGATGGGAGAATATAACGAAATAAAAATATAGGAGGAAACTAAATGGATAAAATTCTATTTATAATAAATCCTGTAGCTGGTGGTGGTAAAGCCAAGGCATTAATATCTCTAATAAAGGAAAAGATGGACAAGCATAAGAAAGAATATGAAATAATCTTAACAAAAGGACCTAAAGAAGCCATAGGCTTGGCAGAGGAGAAATGCGATGATTTTGAAGTAATAGTAGCAGTAGGAGGAGATGGAACTGTAAATGAAGTATCCAGGGGCCTAATCAATAAAGGCAAGGGAACTTTAGGTATTATTCCTGGAGGCACAGGAAATGATCTGGCTAAGTCCTTGGGCATACCAAAGGAACCATCTGAAGCATTAGAACTTCTTTGTAAAGGAAATACTAAACTCATAGATATAGGAAAGGCAAATCGGTATAATTTTTTAAATATTGGAAGTATAGGTTTTGATGCAGATGTAGTAATAAATAATATTAATCTTAAAAAGATTATTAAAAGTGGGTTTTCCTATGTTATCAGTGTAATATATACCCTTTTACATTATAGATCAAAGAAAGTAGAAATAATAATAGATGACAATAAAATAAAGGAAGATATACTCCTATTAGCTGTTGGTAATGGCAAATACTATGGTGGGGGATTGCCAATTTTACCACAGGCCATAGTAGATGATGGCCTACTAGACATATGTATAGTATCTAATATAAACAAATTGAAATTTTTATTGTTGTTTCCTTCTATATTTAAAGGTAAGCACATTAAATATGATAAATATGTAAAGTTATATAGGGGAAAGGATGTAAAAGTCATATCTAGGGAAGAAGTCAACCTAAACATAGATGGTGAAATAATACCAAATGTAAAGGAAGTTTTCTTTTCCATGGAATCTAAAAAATTGAAAGTAATATGTTAAAAGTAGCCTGTATGGCTACTTTTCTAGTATATAGTCCCTTTCTTTGTGATATTTAAGTAATGATATGTATAGGCTTTTTGAAATTATATCTGCCATATTCATTACTATAGATAGCCTAGTATTTTGTAATACCATGAATTCCATCATGCCACCTACATTTACAATTCCAGTAATAGAGATATCACCAACAGCAGGTAAAACCTTATTTACTCCTGATCCTGGTTTTAAGGGAGTGTTTTTTATGGATATGTACCCTATTTTATTATAATTGCCTAGGGAAGAATCTACTGCTATTATAAAGGGAGACTTGAAATCACCATATATTTTATCTAAGGTAGATTCAAGGTTTTTTGCATGAACGGGATTATCTAAAGTCCCAAATAGGCTAATGTCCTTATATGACTTTATCAGCGGTGATAGCTTGTGGCCTACTAAGGGGCCTAGGGAGTCGCCTGTAGACCTATCAGTACCAATACATAAGATAACTAAGTCCTTATCTTCAGAAATTCCCTTTGACAAATATTTATATACCAAATCTGAGAATAGGGATAAGGCAAAGGGAGAGTTAGAATCTACATAATTGCTTCTAGGAAAAAAGTTCATTGTATCCTCCTTTTCAAAGCTAAAGATAATTAAGATAGAAAGGATACTAGGAGTATTGCCTAAAAGTAGAAAAACATACTAAGTAAATAAACTTAACAATATATTAAAAAAATGTAATATTATTTATGTAAACCAACATGCTTATTTTTCATAACTTTAGAGATGGCTATAAACCTTGAATCTCCTTAAATAGAGTTAGTGGAATAAATATTAATTAAAGGAATATACTATTAATAATTAGACAGGCTAATCGGTTGAAATAATGAATATCTATGGTATAATTGTTACAGAATGGTTACAAAACAAAAGATAACGTTGAACTACTACATTCAACAAACTTAAACTAGGAGGATAGGATATGGATAATCCAAACCATACAAAGTTTAACCTAGGTGAAGTAAAAGAGAAATTAATGAAATTCACTGAAAGCATAAAAAACCTAAAGCTGAAAAAAGTAGACAACTATAAGGAAAATAATGACATAGATAATAAATTCAAGACTACATATCTAAAAATAGCATTAATTAGCTTAATGCTCATATCCATAGTAGTCCTTGGCGTCACAGGCTATAGGGCCTATGAAGCCAGTTTAATAGCCTTTGATGTATATCTTGGAGATGAAAAAGTAGGTACAGTAAGAGAACAAGACAGTGTTCATGCCATAATGGATAATTTACAGCAAGGCCTATCAAAGACTTATGGCATTGATGTAGTATTAGATGAAGATATTAGGTTTGAAGAAACAAAGGCTAAGGATGACTTAATAACTGATAATGAAGAATTAAAGAAAACCATTAAGGATAAAGTAGGTTTTCTAGTATATGGATATGTTCTTTTAGTAGATGGAGAAGAAGTAGGTGCACTTAAAACTAAAGAAGAAATAGAAGATATAATAAATAGAATAAAAGAACCTTATGAAAACCTTGCAGAAGATGATGAAATAAAGGAAATAAAAATTGTTGAAGATATAAAGATTGAAAAGAAGATAATGCCTTTATATAAAATTGGCAATGGAGAAGATTTATATAATCACCTGCTGACCAATTCTGAGGAAATCCGAACCCATACCGTTGAGGTCGGTGAGAGCTTCTGGACCATAGCTAAGTTCTACGGCCTTACTGTAGATGAGCTAATAGCTGCCAATCCAGATAAAACACCGGAAAAACTACAAATAGGTGATGAAATAGTACTTGTGGTACCGAAACCAGTACTTACAGTGGCTACAGTATCAGAAGTAGAATATACGGAGACAATAAAATATGAAACAGAAATAGAATATAGCGACAATATGTATAAAACTGAAAAGAAAACTAAGGTGGCTGGTCAAAGAGGAGAAAAGAAAGTATTAGCAAATGAGATAAAGCATAATGGTATTGTAGTAGCAAGAGAGGTAATAGAAGAGGAAGTATTAAAAGAGCCAGTAACAGAAGTCATAGTAAGAGGAACTAAGGAACCTCCAAAGACTGTAGCTACAGGAACCTTCTTGATGCCAACTAGGGGAACTATCTCCTCAAGATATGGTATGAGAAGGGGTAGGATGCATTATGGTTTAGATATAGCAGCAAAAACAGGTACTCCTATTTATGCTGCTGATGGAGGCAAAGTAGTATATGCAGGCTATAGAGGGGCATATGGAAATTTAGTTGAGATTGACCATGGCAATGGATACAAAACAAGGTATGCCCATTGTAGCAAGATTTTAGTTAAGGTTGGAGACAAGGTTTATAAGGGCCAACATATAGCTAATGTTGGAAATACTGGAAGATCAACAGGTTCCCATCTTCATTTTGAAGTATTAAAAAATGGAAAAAACCAAAATCCAGCAAATTACGTAAAATAAAGGAAGCTTAGGCTTCCTTTTTTTATGTACTGGCAGCCATAAGCCGCCAAGTTATATTCTAGAATCCAGTAAAAATAAAATTATTAATATCATAAGAATATTTTCAAAAAAATCCTTATCATGTGGTTTTGAACTTATACTTTCACTAAGAACTGGATTGTTTAAATTATCTTCAAATAGTAATTTTAAGTTTAACATGCCTGCCCCTTGATTATCCTTAGAGTCTTTCAAGTCTATGCAGGAAGAAATAAGTCTTTCCTTTACTTCTTCTAATTTAAGGTCTCCAAACTTATTTAAAAGTAGGGCTACAGA
>JAAYFT010000117.1 GCA_012728125.1 Tissierellia bacterium
GGATTTTTCTTTATATACTCTATGATCTTTTCGTATTCCTTGTTCATCCTTTCTTCGCAGTCTGCACAATATGGTTTGCCACTTCTGTCAAATAAGATATTGCATCTCTTACAGTAGGTATAAGCCATACTATCTATCACCCCAATTTAAACAAAAGACATGGATTTATATAGTTTAATTCAGAAACAAGAATAAATGATTATTGGTTAGTCTCAATAAAAAGGTCTACAAAATCTTCAATGGAAACTATACCGACAACCTTATCTTCCTCTACTACAGGCAAGGCAATGACATCCTTTTCCCTAAGCCTCTTGGCCACTTCAATAACGTCCTCATGGGCATGAGCCTTAACTACATTCTTTGTCATAACCCACTCTACAGGACAGGACTTATAATGGCCAGGGTCGATTAAGAACCGATAAATATCAGCCCTAACCACTATGCCTACTAAGGCTTCATTTTCATCTAAGACAGGCATTCCATTGATATTCTCCCTATACATGATTTCCAAGGCCTTACCTATAGTTTCCTCCGGAGTCACTGCTATTACAGGCGATTTCATAATTTCCCTGATTTCCATAGATCATCCCCCTTATAGTCCTTCTATGTTTCTTATACCCATATTATATGATTTAGGCTACTAAAAATATAGGATGAAATTCCTAGTTTTCCTAGCCTTCTTTAATAATCCTGCCACCATGGACAATTTTTCCATCTTCTATCCTCAACTCCCAAAAGATAGGAAACCTTTCACTTATCTCAACCTTGATTATTTCTGGTGCAGCAAAACAAATCAGTTGGAAGTTTAACTTATCTGCTATTTCGAAAATAGGGTCTAAAACGTGCTTTCCTGAAGCCTTCCCAAAGGGATTGTCAAGTATAAGAACTGTAGAGGGATTTTCATTTCCAATATGCTTCTTTTTGAAACTCATGATCATCATAGTTACAAAGGTAGTTACAGATAGGGTCTGTCCTCCGCTTCCCTCAGTAGACACTCCTTCTCCTTTATTGATGGCTTCCCAGGTAGTATAGTATTCATCCCTAGGCCTAGCATATTTAAATTCATTGTTTTCAGTCATCTTGTAAACTAACAATACTGGATATCTCCCTTGTAAGGCCTTGGAAAAAATCATATTATCTCCTACAAGACTTTCAATGAATTTATCATCTATATTATCTATATTGTCATATGTCTCTAAGGCCTTAGCTATAGAATCAATAAAGTGTTCTTGTAATAAGTGAGCAATTTCTCCCTCTTCCTTTGGCAACCTTTCAATATTCTTTAACTTAACTAAGGGGAATACATATCCATTTTCGTTGACATAGTTCATGGAGCCTATCATATCCTTTAAAGCCTCAATCATTCTCATTACATAGATAGAAGCTCTTTGGGTCCATTGCTTCATGGCTTCTTCTGCCTTCCCCTTATCCTTAGATAATTTTATTAATTCTAAGGAGCAATACTCCCTCATGCTTTTAAAGGTTTCCCTATTATTTCTAAAATTACTTATATTTACATCCTTGATTTCTGTAATAACCTTATCCTTTAACTTTTCCTCTTCAAGTTTCAGCTCTACATCTCTTAAAAACCTTCTTTTATATCTGTCTCCTTCATCGATGGTATTTCTTATTTCAGTTTCGTTGTTAGAAAGTTTCTGTAGCCATTCATCTACCACTAGATCTATGTTGTTTTTAATCTTCTCTAACAGTATATTGTTTTTCTTGCCCTTAATAAAATCAAGTTCAGGCCTATGTTTCAATTTATTTAGGTTTATTTCTAGCCTACTGCTTCTATTTCTTAGTTTATCAATTTCAGACGTACATAGGCTTATAAATTCCTTATTAGACTTTAAATCTAAATCCACTTTGTTTATTTCCTCATCTACATTCATTACCTCTACTATTGTTGGTGCCCTTTTATGGTCTTTTAAAATTTGTTTTTCTTTTTCACCTAGACTCCTTTTTATAGCCTTTATCTCACCATTTAAGCCAGCCACAATGGTTTTAAGCCTATCTATTTCTTCTTCTGTTTTTCCAATATGTTTTACTAATTCATTGATTATTATATCTATTTCTATTAAGGATAGGTTTAAATCTTCATATTGGTTCCAATTTTTACTTAATCTTTCTAATTCCTCAATAAACCTTTCAACTTCCCTGTTTAAATATTTAATTTCACTATCTAAAACATCTAGCTTAGAATTCTTGCTATTGATATCCTTTTCTATAGCTTCTCTTTCATCTAAAAGCAAGTTTAACCTATCAAAGTTTACATTGAGATAAGGCTTAGAAGTTCTATAGTCACCCTCTGTATTAGGGTTAAACTTTACTTCCTTCAAAAACTTATTTACTCTTTTTATGAGATTATCAATATCAAATCTCCATTGACGGTGGTTATCTCTCAGAAGCTCTTGTTCATACTTTATACTACCTATATATTCATCAATATTTAAAATCTCCCTATTTATCTTTTCTACTTCATCACGAAGCCTATTTATTCTTATTCCCTTTTCCTCGGTTTTTTTCAGGTCTTCAATATAATCTTCCATTAATTCTATATTCTTCTCTAGGTCATGTATGGAATCCCCAATCTTTTCTAAATTTAAGTTTTCCATTTCCAATTGGTTTACACTGGTGCCCAGTTGGTCTTGTAGTGCTTTAACCTCCTCTTCCTGCTCTAGTATTTTCTCCTCTAGCTCTCTTAATCTTTTATTTAAATCAAAAACTATTCCCCTATTAATAAATCCCTTTAATTCATCCCTAGCATTATTTATAGACTCTATGTCCCTCTTAATATTTTCCATAGTTTTGGATAAGCTATTGAATTCTACCTCTAAGGACTGCTTCCAAGTGTAATAATTTTCCATATTTACTAGTTCTATAGAACTTGTCTTAACAAGCTTAAATCCATAGTATAAATCCTTGCCCATAACGCTACGAATATAGATGGGAACCATATTATTTAAAAATACATCCTTTAGATTCTTACTTATTATTTCCCATTCCCTTTCAGTGCTAAGGACTAAGGAATATAAAAATCCAGGACATACTTCCATTATGCTTTTAGCTTCATCTTCCTCAAGGCTACTTAGGTATTCAGTGCCAGTTTCCACGTGTATGCCTAATTTCTCTATTTCTTCCTTTAAAACAATAATATCTTTATTAGGTATATAATAATCTTCAGTATTTAAAGAAATCTGTAAGTTCTTCTCCCATATGACCCTTTGTATTTCCTCAAGGCTTTTAGATTTTTTTAAATATAGTTGTTCTAAGTCTTCAATGCTCCTAATAAACCAGTTTAAATCTAAAGTCCTTGCAATATGGTTTCTTTGAAGTATACTGGAGACCTGCCTAGCTAATCCTAACTCTTCCCTTTCTTGAACTTCTATTGTCTCCCTCAACTTCTTGGCTTCTTCCTCATTTTTACTAAGGATAAAGTTTAATTTATATATTCTTTCTCTTAGTAAAGCCACCTTGTCTTCTAAGGCTTTTTTGGTTCCCAAAGACTTTTCCTTCTTTTCTACTGCCTTAGCCATTCCACTCTTTAAATCTTCTAGAATCCTCTCTGGAAAACCAAGGCTCATAACATCGTAAATCTCCTCTAGTTTTCTTCTTTTTTTACTTAGATTATTCTTCTCAACCTCAAAAATGTTTATTTCTTTTTGGAGATTTTCCTTTTTACTTAGATATTTGCTTCTTTTTATTTCCTGCTCATCAATTAGACCTTTAGTATAGTTCAAATACCCACTAAAGTCTATTTCATTTTGGTGCAAAAAGTTTCTAACCCTTTCCCATTCTAATTCTAAATCATAGTCCAGGTCTTCTGCTCTTGCCTTTATATCATGTAAGTTTAGGGTTTTTATCAGGGTTTCTTTTTCCAAGGCCTTCTTCTCAATTTCCTTTTCTACTTCCTTTTTCTTAACTAGGACCCTATTTACTTCATAAAGGGTTAGTTCTTCCTTTTTCTCTTTAACTTCAGCATTCTTTCCACCTAGCTGCTCTTCATATTCTAAAACTTGCTTTTCCTTAAATAGATGCTCTAGCCTAATCCTATTATATTCTAAGTTGTCCCTTTTATATTCTAAGTCCTTCTTTTCCTCCAATGCCCTATCATGGGATAAAGACCATTTATCTATTTCTCCGTTAATATAGGCCATTTCCTCATTTATAATATAATAAATGTCGTTTCCTTCATCTATTAACCTATCTCTTCTTTCCATAAACCTAGTGCCACTATCTGCATTTTTAACCAATGGCTCTATACTTATTAAAAGTTCCTTATAATCCGATTCCCTTCTCAATAAAATAGGCAAATCTTTAGTGATAGATAGGTTACTCTTAAACATTTCTATTAAGTTGTTTTCATCATCCCCAGAATAATTCCTTATATTCTGGCTGATGGCAGGTATTATTACCTTATGAAATATGGACTTATTGTCACTGGCTGTACTAAAGTAATCGCTTATTCCACCTTCAGATTTATTTATAGCTTTTAAAACTTGCCATTCACTCCTATGAATACCCCTACTCTCTAAATACCTATAATAGTCTGAATCCTTTCTCCTACCACTAGTCTGACTATATTTGATGAAATCTCTCCTGTTGTCATCTAGGAACTTTTCCAGGTCCTTTAAATCTATGGCTTCTTTTTTAGAACTCTCATATAGAGGTAGATTTTCTATTGTATAGAAGCCATCATTAGCATGTTCATGGGTATATAGGATATAGGTAAGCCCAGTATTTTCTTCATCTTCCTCTCCAGTATTCTTAATGGTAGACTTCATGGCAATGCCTGTTAATAGCCTTTTTTCTGGAATAGTATCTAAAACCCATTCTAAGACTACGTGGAAAGTAAAGGGATGAAGCCTATTTTTAATGTCATAAAACATGGAGATAACTTGATTTCCATTGTTCTTGCCCCACTTAGTTTCAGGTAGCAGGATCTGAAACATAAGCTGCATCATTACCCCTTTTCCTCCCCCATTTTCTAAGGTAAAAATAGTGTGGTCAGGTTTTTCTCCCCTAGTCAAGTCAAAAATTGAATTCTCATGTTCCTTTCTTAAGCCATCATACTTACATCCAGTTAATCTTATTTTGGATAGTTTAGGCATTATTCTCATCCCCTCTTGTAGCCTTAATCAATTCCATCATTTCCCTATACCTGTCTCCACCATGATATAGATAATCTAACCTTTCATATAATTCTTTTTTGGGAATAATCTTAAATTCACTATGTAAGTTTATAATTAGGTTTTCTTGCTCCAAAGGCCTTAGGGCCTCATTAATAAAACCAATTCTATTATTAGAAGAAAAGCTTAAAGTTCCGTCCTTATTTACCTTAGAATGGGACATTTCAACAGTCCACAGATGGTGTATATCATCTATGGCAATGGCAAAGTCTTCAGAAAAGTTTTCCTCTTCATTTCTTTTTTTCCATGAATCCAAGGTTTCAGTTACCAATTCCTCTAATTTATAATAGGATATGGCAGCATCTTCTATCCTAAAAGAAAAATTGCTTTCCCTATCTATTTCAGCTAAATATACTGAAATAATTATATTGGCTAGATGGAAATGCTTCTTCCTAAGTAATTTGTTATATTTTTCCTTCATCTGAGTATAGTTAGTAGCAAAGATGGAATTTTCCTTTTCTGAAACTAGATGTAGGTTTTCCATAGTGCTAAAAACAAATAAACCTGCTTCCTCTGCCATAATATTTACTATTTCTCTAATATCGTTGTTCTCAACATATTCAGAACCCAGTGTATCAGTTAAGGGAAGAATCCTATTGTTTAATAAATGAAAGAATAACTCACTGGCAAGCCTGACATCTTCACTTGTATAAGTCAATAATCTCACTCCTCAATATAGATTGTATAGGGAGATATGAATAGTTCATTCCATTTAAAATATTCTTCAGTGTCTTCTAATACAGAATAAACCCTCTTTCCTTCTAATGCCTGAAGTTCTGGGTTTTTAGTACATAACATATCAAATAATTTTAGCCTCTCATCTTTTCCCTTATAGTTTCTTTGTAGGCTTATAGGCAAGACAACAAACATCATAAAAATATCTATATTGGCCCTTTGTCTTAGCCATTTTTCCTTTTCTATTTCATCCTTTTCATTTAGCTTTAGAATGGAGAAGGATTTTTCATATAATAAATCCATAAATACTTCTTCCCATAGGTCTACCAAAAGGTCCCAATCCGTTTCTCTAAAATGCCATTTTTCTTCAATAAAATCTTCATCATACCTCCTAATGGGCTTTTTAGATACAACTTTTTGCTCTGCCCAGGCCCAGGGCAAAGGATAGATAAATTCTATCTTAGGTGAAAATAGGGGAGATAATATTAGCTCTAAATCCTCCAGTTTGTTTAATCCCCTTTTAACAATGTGGTTTTGCCATATATCCTTTTTAAAACTATAGCGGGAAATATTCCAAAAGCTTTCAGGATTATTAACCCTAATATCCATTTCTAAGGCTAGGTTTTCCATTACATGCTTTGCTAAACTATCATGAAGGGCCCTGGCCCTTTCAAGCTTGGCAAACATTTCTTCTGCTTCAGCCCTTTTATCTTCTGGTAGAGAAGAATATCTGCTTTTCCAAGCAAACATCTTTCTAAATAATTCTTGCTCTTCCTCAAATTGCTCCTTTATCTCTGCTTCTGATTTCCTTCCCCTAATACTTCTGTCAAAATAAATATTTTGTGGGTTTCTAATAATATGCCTCCTATAGTCCTTTTCTCTATTGATCAAGGTCCTAACACGGGCTATAAGGTTATCGATGCTGTTATTTGCCTTAGATAGATTTCCAGTTTTGATCAGTTGTAAAGTGTAGAACTGCTCCAAATCGAATTCGAATTCCTCAAGTATTTCCCTAGTAATAAAGATCATTTCCTGTGCTTCTTCTGTCAACATAAATACAGTGGGACCACCCTGCTCCCAGTGGCTATGATCCCTATCTATGGTGAAATATCTAAAGGAGTATTCTTCCTTAGAAAGTGTATCTTCATTGAAGATACTTATCTTAAAGCTATCCTGCTTAGTTGGCTCCCTGTACCAAAGAGTCCCATCTACAATCCTTTCCACTATTTCATAACTAGCCTCCAGCTTCATATTTTTAATTATGCTGTCCACAATGGAAATCATATCTTCCCTAGTCCTATTAGGATTTTCATTTAATTCCCTTCTAAATATATTTTGTATTAAGAGAAAACATATTTCACAGGCATATTCATTTAATTCGCCTAGGTCCATGCCAGTACCTAACATCCTAATAGGCATTACCTTTTTCATCCTATTGAAAAAACCCTTTTCAATTATCATTAAATCACCTTTAGCAAATATTCATAGTTTATTAGCTCCTGAGGTATCCTAAAATCCTTCTCCCATATATTAATAAGTTTGTCCCTTAAATCTGAAGCCAAGAAATCTCCCATTTCCTTTAGGAAAAAATCTAAATATACTTGGTTTTTCACCTTACCCTTCCAAGGGTAGTTTCTATTACATAGGCTAATTAAATGGACATAGGCTTGTTTTTGTAGCTTGATATATGCATTTGGATACCTTTCTTTTAACCTTGTATATATGCCAAATCCTTCAGAATCAATGTCTCCGAAATAATAAACCTCCATATTAGATATGTCTCCAATTTCTTCTATAAAGGCAAAACTGTTCTCTATCTTATTTCCCTCTCCATAGATTAAAATATCTGGTGCAATTCCGAATATTTCCTTATTCTTTTCTGCCATTTTTTTATATGAAAAGAAGGTAGAATGATTTTCTAAAATTATTACCTTCCTAATATCCCTAGTCCCCCTATTCCAATAGATAAACATTTCACCATAGTTCTTCATCTTCAAATCATCGTAACTAAGCTTTAATCTCTTTAATATGCCATACTTTCCCTTTGGCGAATCCTTTCTAGCTATAAGATATTTCTCGTCATAGAATAGTTCAAGGCTTCTTTCCTCTACACTGGCCCATTCCCTCTTGTCCCTGTCCTTTAGAAAATTGTAGATGTTTTCAACATACTCCCATTCCTTATCTGTTTGGAAGTTGGGATTATTTAAGTAATAAGTAAAGTCTAGTAGATCAGAAAACTTAAGTAGCTTAGACTTGTCCCAGTTTTGTTTCTTTTCCTTAACCACTATTTCCCATCTTAATCTGAGGGGTGGATTTAAGCCATTATAGGCTGATGCCTTTATTTCTTTTACTAAATTTTCATCCTTTAATTTATTCATAGCCTTAGAAAAGGCAATATATCCACCTTTTTCTAAGTATTTGCTACTTCCACCAAAGCTATCCCTTATATAGTTTTCTAGATCTACTAGATAAAATCGCTTTCTATTTTTCTTTACTAAATCTTCTAGGTATTTTCTAATTTTTCTTTCCATTTCATCACCTTAAATGTATTATATAGTATAATGGGACCAATGTTTAGAAAAAATTTATAAAATGCCCTTTCCGATTGGAAAAGAACATTTTATCCTTCTATTAATGCTTATTTGTTTTTACAAATATCATCAATATATTCCATTATATCCTTGGCTATTTTAAGACACATCAAAACTTCTTCCTCAGTTACATTCAAAGGGTCTTCAGAAGGATATCTTGTTTCAACATAAAAAGCATTTACAAATGCACAGTCCTTTAAAAAATCCTTAAAATTGGGATTAAAATCCATAGCTTTTTTACATAATTTGATTAAGTTATGTCCTTCATGTAATAGACCTGTTTGGCTTATTAGGAAGCCTTTTAAATATTTTTCAATAGCTTGTTGGCAATGAAAACATACTAATCCATTGTCGACTTCATGCTCAAAAAGGATTTCTGCCCCCTTAAGATCCTTTCTAGCCATCTCAAACCATTCTAAATATCTAGTTGTATCTACCAAGCAAACTCACCCCTGTTTTATAAATTATCCCTGCAAAAGTAGATAAGTCGTTGCGATATTTTTCCCACTCCTCTTCTGTATAAATTACTATATCTAAATCCACATCATAATCCAAGGAGTAAAGCATATCTTGAATAGTCTTTCTCTTATTATCAGTATTCATAATTACACATAAATCAATGTCACTATTTTTTCTCACAAGCCCTTTTGCATTGGAGCCAAATAGGAAGATATCTATGGGGTTATACTTTTGAACAATTTGATTTGTTAAACTCCTAATTCTATCCTTGTTATACATTTCCTCACCTCGGTAAGGGATATTTGTAATATTATTATACCATATTATCTTCCACAACATTTCTTATATTTTAGCCCACTACCGCATGGACAGGGATCATTTCTCCCAATTTTTTCCTTAGTTTTTATGCTGTACAGGTTATTATTGTTCTTATCATCCTGCAAAGGCTGAAGGTTTTCCTGATTACTTTGACGAATCATATTGGGAGAATGGCCCTTCAAAATCCATCGCCTAGTATTATTA
>JAAYFT010000118.1 GCA_012728125.1 Tissierellia bacterium
AACTAACCCCTGAAGTATCCGATAGGGATATAACTATAACTAAAATATTTGATGACAAGAAGGACATATACGAAGATATTAAGGGTAACCAATACATCCTAACCAAGGAAGATGTAATCAAATCCTTTATATCCTATGGAGTAGGCTGTATGTTTGGCAGATACAGCTTAGATGAAAAAGGACTTATATATGCCGGTGGAGAATTTGATATGAGTAGATATAAAAAGTTCAAGCCAGTAGAGGACAATGTAGTAGTAATAACAGATAAAGAATACTTTAAGGATGACTTAGTAAATAGATTTGTAGAATTTGTAAAGGTAGCCTTTGGAGAAGAAACATTAGAAGAAAATCTAGAATTTATAGCAGCTTCACTAAAGGGAAAAGGCACCCCAAGGGAAAAGATAAGGAACTATTTTCTAAATGATTTTTACAAAGACCATGTAAAGACCTATAAGAAAAGGCCAATCTATTGGCTATATGATAGTTCAGCAGAAAAAACAAAAAGAAGCAGCCAAGATGGGTTTAAGGCCTTAATCTATATGCACAGATACAATGAAGATACAACAGGCAGGGTAAGGATAGATTACCTACACAAACTACAAAACCGCTATGAAAATAGGATAGAATTATTAAAGGATAACATAGTAAAAAGCAAGGATCCAAGGGAGGTAGCAAGGTCAGAAAAGGAATTAGAAAAGATAACAAAGCAGCTTAAGGAGTGTAAAGAATACGATGAAAAGCTAGGCCATATAGCAGTATCAAGAATAGGTATTGATTTAGATGATGGTGTAAAGGTAAACTATGAAAAAGTACAAACTGATGATAAGGGTAAAAAATATCAAATATTAGCTAAAATTTAAGGAGTTGTATGCCCATGGCAGAGTTAAATTTAAGGCAGATTGAAGATAAATTAAACAAGGAATTTGATAAAGAAGAGAGAGTTATTATATTTTGGTATGATGAAAAACAAGAATATGTAGAAGACATAAAAGACCTAAAGCTAAAAAATGCTAAAATCCATTATCTAACTCCCACAAATACTTTTGCAACTAAAGTATTGCTGGAAAGAAAAGATAAAGAAAGCAATTATCTAATATATGCTCCTTTTGAAAGACCAGATGATAGGGAGAATCATTTAATTGATATTATTCTCTATTCTAAAGAATTTACTGCAGATAAAGCATCACAAATAGTAGAAGATTTAAGTATAGATCAAAAATTAAAGCCTGTAATAGAAAAGTATATAAAGTTTTTCAATGCTAAAGAAAGGCATGAAAGATTCTATAAGCTAGAGGTTGATAGTTACAATAGTGAAGAGGCCGTAGAAATAGGCCTATTGTCTGCTGCTGTTAAATTGAAGGTTGCTAACTTTGAAGAAGTAGTAAGGCTTATATTATCTGAAGGCTTTTCCGACAATAAACATATGAAGGAATTTGCAAAGTATGGATTAGATGAGGCCTTTTGGAAGTATTGTAGGATAAATTTTGGGTATATAGACGAGGAGCCAAGCCTTTTAAAGCTCTCTATGAGCTTATTATTAACCTATGCAAAAAACCAAATGAGTAATGGCTTGCCTTCAAACTTTAAAAAACATATATTGGATAAGCCGGGTACAGTTATGGCCTTTGTAGACCAGATGATGAATAGCAACTTGTATCAAGATACCTTTAGACAAATTTCAGATAAGGTATATGAAGCTATAAATGGAGATGGGATTTTTAAAGATTTAGAAATAGAGGAGCTAATAGAAGTAGATGTCTTTAAAGGTATAGACAAACTAATAATAAATTGGGTTATAGATAGATTACTGGATGAAAATTTAAATGCTGAAGTAAAGGGCCTATCAATACCTGAAATATGTAAGAGTAGGAAATTCAAGCATTTTAAGGACCTATATAGCCATAAGTACGATGTCTTATTAAATGCCTATTATATAATATCCAATAAGGATTTTGAACCAGTAGATAATTTACTAGATTTAGTAGACCAATATGATAAAGAATATTATAAAATTGACAGCTATTATAGAAGGTTTTATTACCATTTAGATAAGGTTGAGAATAAGGGCATATTCGAAAAACTACAAACTCTAGTAGAAAACATTTATATTAATAAATATTTAGATGTACTTTCAAAAGAATTTACTGGGAAATTAGATTATGATGACTTGCAAAATAGGTACAAACTTCAAAAAAACTTCTATGATAATTTCATAGCAGGAAGAAAAGAGAGAATCGTTGTTATAATATCTGACGCATTCAGATATGAAATAGCTAAGGAATTAGTTGAAAGGTTTAAGTTCGACGAAAAGATTGATGCAAAAATGGAACCTATAATTGGAATGTTTCCCAGCTATACAAGTTTAGGTATGGCAGCCCTTTTACCAAACAAAACTATTAGACTTGATGATGATTATAAGGTCTTTGTAGATGAAAAACCTACTAGCAATCTAGCCGAAAGAAAGGCCATATTGCAAGCAAGAGATCCTAAAAGCGATTGTATACAGTACGATGAACTTATAAAGATGAATAAGAAAGAGTTAAGGAAGTTTTTTACTGGCAAGCAGGTAATATATATTTACCATAACCAGATAGATGCTAGGGCCCACAGTGCAGAGGATGAGGTATTTGATGCATGTTATGAAGCCATGGATGAGATAGAGTATATCATTAAAAAGCTAACTAACAATGTATCAGCAACTAAATTTATAATCACAGCTGATCATGGCTTTATATATACAAGAAGCAAAACTAAAGAAGCAGACAAGATAGATAAATTCTATGAAAGTGAAGACATGATCAATAGAAGATTTATCATATCAGAGAACAAATACGATGCTGTAGGCACTAGAAATATGATAGTTTCTGATATATTAGGTAATTATGATACTAGAACAATTACTACACCCTTAGCATCCAATGTGTTTAAGGTACAGGGGGGAGGACAAAATTTTGTGCATGGAGGGGCTTCTCCTCAGGAGATAATAATTCCTGTAATTGAGGTTAAAACTGTAATAGGTGCTGTAGAAACTGACAAGGTAAAAATAACCCTTATAAGTATGCTTTCAAAGATAACCAATTTATTGCTTAGCCTAGACTTTATCCAGCAGGAGCCAGTTTCGGATGTTATCAAACCTGCAGAATACAAGATTTGCTTTATAGATAAAGAAGGTCAATTGATATCCAACGAACAGATCTATGTGGCTAAAAGCAAATCACAAAATTCTGCAGACCGCATATTTAACCTTAAGTTCAGGCTTAGAAATCAAAAATACAATAGGGATGAAGATTACTATTTAGTAATAATAGATACAGAAACGGGCATGGAGATCTATAGACAGAAGGTTATCATAGATATAGCTTTTGCAGATGACTTTGGCTTTGATATATAAGGGGGATTAAAATGGCTAATTTACTTGATAGGGATAAATTGCTTGATAAACTATTGACCTATTTCCCTGGAAAAATTGTAAGAAAAGATTTGACCAAGAGGATAAAAGAAGGAGCAAATGTTCCAGTCTATGTACTGGAATATTTGCTCGGAATGTATTGTTCTTCACAGGATGAAGAGATAATTGAGCAGGGAGTCCAGAATGTAAAAAATATATTATCTAGAAACTATGTTAGACCTGATGAGGCCCAGAAGGTAATTTCAAAGATAAGGGAATTAGGAAGTTATACTGTTATAGACAAGGTATCGGTAAAGTTAAATTACAGAACTGATACCTATGTAGCGGAATTTTCTAATTTAGGGCTTACTGGCATACCCATATCTAGTAGCTATCCTTCGCAATACGAAAGGCTTCTAGCAGGGGGTATCTGGTGCATAGTACAGATGGAGTATTTTTACGATGAAGGAGACAAAAATAGGGTTCCTTTTATTATAAATAAACTGACTCCAATTCAGATGCCAGCTATTGATATGGAAGAGTTTAAAAGGGGTAGGGAAGCCTTTACTACTGATGAGTGGGTAGATGTAATTTTAAGAAGCACTGGTATAGAGCCGGATAAACTTAACAAGAGACAAAAATGGCTACATTTACTGAGGCTAGTTCCCCTGGTAGAAAACAATTATAACTACTGTGAATTAGGGCCAAGAAGCACTGGAAAGTCCCATGTTTATAAAGAAATTTCCCCAAATTCCATATTGGTTTC
>JAAYFT010000119.1 GCA_012728125.1 Tissierellia bacterium
CATAGACTGCAGCTGGGGTTTCTTTTGCTTTTGCTTGTTTATCTTGGGATATTTTTTCTGTCCTAACTAATGGTGTAGTCGGTTGTACTCCTTGTATTTTCATATCCATCACCTCTCTTACTATATTTATCGACAGCTAATGGAAAAAGATAATATAAATTATTAAATTAACTATTTATTGCCCTAATGGTTGCGTTAATCTCCCCACCTAGGATGATTATTATACTACTCAAATATAGCCATATTAAAAGAATTACAATCCCCCCTAAACTTCCGTAGGTTTTACTATAGTTGCCAAAATTATTTACATAGTAGGAGAATATAGAAGATGTAACTATCCAGCCTAAGGTGGTGAAGACAGCCCCTGGTATGGCATGTTTAAAATTAATCCTTCTACCATTTCTAATAGATGGAATATATCTATACATTAGGGAAAATATGAGGATCATAAAGAGTAATGAAATAATGATCCTAAAATACTGCCAAAACAATATGAAGTTTTGTGTAATGCCTAGAAAGTCGAATAACTTATTTCCCAAGACTTCACCAAAGACTAGGGTGAGAAGGACTATGGTCAACAGGACCAAAAGGGCTAGGGTAAATACTATGGCCAGTAGCCTTAACTCTAAGTAAGGCCTGGTTTCCTGTACATCATAGGCCTTATTTAAAACACGAATAAGGGCCATGATTCCCTTTGAGGCAGCCCAGATACCTGTAATAGCACTGACGGACAATAAGGGTGCATTACTAGTATTTATGGTCTCTATTAGGAGGGAACTTACTATTCTCTGTGTGTCCAAAGGCATTAGGATTATTATGCTATGTAAAACGTCTTCCCTTGCAATGGGAGTATAGCTCAATATGTTTAGAAAAAAGATAATAAAGGGGAAGATAGATAAAACTAAGTAGTAGGAAAGCTGGGCACCTATGGCTGTTACATTATCTTCTCTTATTCGGTACAACAATTGGTTGAAAAACTTAGCATATTTATTATCGTATTTCTCTAGCCATTTCAATAAATTCACCCCCAATTATAAATGTATACATATTTTACCCCATATATGCCTATTTCAATAGGAATATGGAGAAAAAGTCCTGATTATATTTACAAAATGTGGGTATTAATTTAAAAATAATAGGGGGCAGGGGTATGTATGAGAAAAGTTATTTTACTATTAATAGTCTTAGCCATAATAGTTCCATTACTCATGGATAAGGGAATAGGTCAAAAGACCATAAACCTACTTGATATTGATTTTGATGATATAGGCAACATAGAGAAAAACTTAGGACAAATAATAAAGCTAGAGGATTTAGCTGAGGATAAGGTTAATAGGATAATCCTGTCCCTACCTGATTTAGATTGGGATAAGGTCAACAAACATGGGAAAAAGCTTAAAAGAAACCTTGTAGAATGGATTAAGGAAAGGGATATAGAGGACGTAGAAGAAATCAGTGCATTAATAAAGGTTCTAAGCAAGTTTAGCAAATATGATAATGAATTGCTTACCATGAAGTTAGCTAGTATATTTACTGAGGATAAGGTAGCTTTTATAAAGGCCTTAGCCTTAAATAAGGATAAGCTGTTGGAGCTAGGTTATGCCTTTCATTATCTAGAAATCTATGGGGAAGAGGGCAGATACTTAGCAGATGATTTCAATGAAATATTAAACTCTGATGAACTGACTAAGGAAGAAAAACTCATTGGCTTTGAATTTATAGAAATAATAGCCTCCTGCGAAACCTGAGATAATAAATAATCCTCAGGTGTGGATAAGAAAACTGGTCTCTATGGACCAGTTTTTACTTTAGATACTTATTAAACCAATTGGTTATTTCCTCAAGCCTTCTAATCCTATGTTTTGGTTTACCTGAACGGCTAAGCTCGTGGTTTTCTCCCCTAAACATAACCAGCCTTGAATCTACCCCATGGTATTTTAGGGAAGTAAACATTTGGATACCTTCAGGTAACCAGCAGCGATAGTCTTCCTCTGAATGGATGAATAGGGTTGGAGTAGTTACCTTATCTGCATACTTCATTGGAGAGTGGAACCATAGCTTTTCCACGTCAGACCAAGGGGTGGCTCCTTGTTGATCTTCTACGAAGAAGTATCCTATATCAGTAGTACCAAACTTGGAAATCCAGTTGGAAATAGACCTTTGGGATGCAGCTGCCTTAAACCTGTTGGTATGGCCTATTATCCAGTTAGTCATAAAGCCACCATAGGACCCACCAGTGACACCAATATTTTCACTGTCTATGAAGGGGTATTTTTCCACTACTATATTTGTAAATTCCATTATATCTTCATAGTCAACAGTGCCATATTTACCCCTTATATCTGCAAATTCATTGCCTTTACCATCGCTGCCCCTAGGATTGCAGAAAAACACAACATAGCCTATATTGGCCCAGTACTGCATTTCATGGTAGAAGACTTCTCCATATACTGTTTTAGGCCCCCCATGTATATCTAGTATGGCAGGGTATTTCTTACCTTCCTCAAAGTCTACTGGCTTCATTATCCAGCCATCTATGGTAACTCCGTCATTTTCAAAGGTTATATGTTCTGGTTGAGATAGTTTCTTTTCTTTAATTACCCATTCGTTGAAGTCTGTTAATTGTATTTCTTCCTTATCCTTTAGGCCATATAATTCTTGTAGTCTAAGGCCTCTTAGACCTATGAAGCTTATCTTGCCATCCTTCACATCAAAGCCATCTATAGACCCATTGTCCTTAGTTAATTTTTCAATCTTTCCATTTTTGTCGATCCTGTTTATGTAGGAGTTATATCCTTCTGTAGTTACGAAATATAAGTGTTCTCCATCTATGACCATGGACCTGCTGCCACCAAATCTACAATCAGAACCAACAGAATTCCATAGGCCACAGTCAAAGTCATCATTGGTTAGCCTCTCCACATTTCTCCCATCTAAGTCCATTATGTAGAAGTGTGGGTTTTCGTTGATGCCATAGGTTTTCATATCCTTGCCTGTGAAGATTATCTTGTCTCCTAAGAAATCGGCATAGGCGTAGTTAAATACCTCTTCATGGCTTAGTTTTTCCAGACAACCTTCTTTTATATCATACAGGTGTAGGTCGGATTTTAATTGCATTTTATCCGTAAAGGAGCTGGCAACTATGATAATCTTAGTCTTATCCTTATTTAGTTTGGCACTTGCCACATCTGTAAACTCATCTGTTATTGGAGTTAGCTTTTCATCTTTTAGGTTATAGATATAAAGTCTACTCCTCTTTTTATTAGTAAAACCTGCCCCATTGAACCAAAATGGGATTTCATCTAGGACTTCATAGTCCTTGTCTTCTTCCATCTTCTTGAGTGCCTTTTCCTTTTCTTCCTTAGATAGGTCATCAAGTTTTGGCCTATTAAGGTCGAAGGATCCTATAACCATAAGGTTATCATCATCCATGAATTCAAAGGATCTTACATTTAAGGGAACTTCAAAGGCCTTGTTGGCCTCTCCACCTAGTAGGCTAATTTCATAGAAGGATGTGAATTCTTCCTTTTTCTCTTTTCTATCCTTATCTTTTTTGCTTCTTGTGGCTGGGAAAATAATAGTGTCGTCATCTTTCCAAACAAAGCTTCTTTCCTCATCAAGAGATGTTAGTTTAATATAGGACTTGGTATCTTCTTTGTAGACATAGATGTTAGATAGGTATTTATTATCTTCTACGTCCATTTGATGTAGTACAAAACCTGTCTTTTTGCCATCTGGTGAAAACCTAATACCTGATAAAAACTTATACTTAGTAAAATCATCTAGCTTTAAATTTTCCAATTTAATCCCCCCTATTTTTCAATTGACAATGGACAATTCTTTTCCAATGCACAATTCTTATCTAATGCACAGTTCACAATTCACAATTCACAATGCACAATGCACAATTATTAAGGTCGAGCCTTCGATGTCATAAAATCCTTCGCTGATGCTCAGGATGACAACAATCATGTTATTCTGAACGCAGTGAAGAATCTTAGACTTACAGTTTACCAATATACGTTAAGAAAAAATTTTAAACAAGACTCGACTTTGGAGAGTCGGTCTAAAATTTATTGATAATAATTAGAGACACTGAACATTACACCTAATTTTTATTATATACTATTTATAAAGTTTGTTAAAGAAATCTAATTTTATTGCAACCTTTTTTGGCCTGTTTCGTCTAAATAGTAAAGGAGGGTATAGGGTGGCATTAGATGGAGAAAAGAGACTAATTAAGAAACTTAAAAAAGGCAAGGAAGAAGCATATAAAGAAGTCCTAGACCTATATGGAAATAGACTACTAAAGACCTGCTACCTTATCTTAAAAGACAAGGATGAGGCAGAGGACATAGTCCAAGAAACCTTCCTAAAGGTATTTAGGCAAATAGGGGCCTTTAAGGGGGATAGCTCTATCTACACTTGGATATACCAAATAGCTATAAACCTATTTGGTTCTTTAGTACCTGATGGGAGAAGCTATTGGTTAAGTACACTGAATTTTCATAATGGGGATAATAAAATCAAAGGTAGAGTAACTGTTGACGGAGTAGGCATCCCCTTTGTGGAAGTATATATCCAATATTCCCATAAAGGCCATTCTACTGACAATAATTTCATAGCTATTACTGATAGAAATGGATATTTTGAAACCATAGGGATCAAGGAAGGAGACTACGATATAGGCATTGGCATAGGTACACCCATATTATTTGATAATGTATATTTAGATAAAAACCTTCAATCTATAAGGGTAGATGGTGATATGGAGTTTAATTTTGAGTTTACTAGTCCTATGAAGGTGATTAATCCAAAGCCAGGACTAATAGTAAAGGATAACAAGTTCGTAGTGGAATGGGAAAAGGTAGAAGGTGCAGAATACTATACTGTTTATGCCATTGGCTTTGAAGACCCTGTAAATATGAAGGGGAGTAATATGACTTTTGGATTAATAGATGAAAACAGAGAATACAAGATAAGGGATAATAAAGCTATCTTCGATTTAGAATTAATCAATAGAAAAAAACTAGGTAGTACGTTTAGGACCAAAGGAGAAATAATAAACCCTCAAGCCATATTAGGGTATTTTTATAAGGGGGCTGAGATGCCTATTATAGTCAGTGCTTATGATAAAGAGGGAAATAAATTAAATTCCAGTATACCCTTAGCCACTTATTATGATAATGTACCCAGTATAAAAATTGAAGGTATGGATTTTGAAAACACATATAACAATATAAAGGACCAAGGGATTAGGACTATATTAAACGAAATAAGGAAGGATAATCGCTGGGATTAAAAATAGGGTAGATTTTTCTACCCTATTTGCTTTTGTTAAATGAATCGAATTTAATTATATTGCATTCTACCTTGTTTTCATCTAAGAATTTTAAGTATTTCATCAAGGTCTTGCCTAAGGATGTCAGCTTCATTTCATAGTTGGGATATAAATTACAGATGATTATCCCAAGGTATTGTAGATACTCATAATATTTAAAGAAGAATTTTGGAAGGTTTTCAACTCTTCCAATTAGCTGGCTGATCTCATATTTTCTCCTAACCTCTAGGGAATATAGTAGGTCTACCAAGTCTTTTTTCAATTTATAGAGCTTATTTGTATTATCAATAGCAGTAACTTCCTGCATAAATTCATCGGACCAAATGTATTGGAAAAAGAGAGTAAACTTTTCCTCATCCTTTAACCTTAGATAGTTATTTCCTATGTTAGTAATAGTCAACATATTGTCTTCAATTGAAAGTAGATTTAAGGATAGGGAAAACTTATAAAATAAATCTATTATTGGAAAATCTTTTTGTCCAATGGCCTTTTTATCTACAGAAGTAGAGTATTCAAGCATATTATTGATTTCCAATAGGTTTTTCTTCTTTATAAATTTATTTTTCTCAGTCAGTTCCAAGGGCCTATCCAATACATATAGGATAAATTTATCATAATCCAAAAGTAAGGAGATAGAATCCTTATTTAGGATATCAACTATTAAGTCTGATATTCCCTTATTTATCTTAAAGGGATATTTAGTTGAGTTTAATTCATTCATAAATTCAAATCTTCTTTTACTAATATCTAGAATTTCATTATAACTTTCCCTATAGCTTTCATTTTTGAAACTTAAATATCTAAGATAATTTTTGAAAGTAGATATATAGGAGTTTAAATCCTCTTGAGACTTTATAAAACCATTGTTTATAGCATCTTCAAAGAAGATGTTAAAGTCTATCAAGTCACAATCATATAGGGTCAAATCATCATCTACTAAATAATACTCAAAAAACTCCATTAGGTTGGAAAGATGTTTTTTAATATTATAGCCTTGTTCCTTTAATTGGAGATAGGCTTCGAATTCATCTATTTCATCGTATAGTATGGATATTATATCTTCATCCATATCCATGGCATCAAAAACACAGTCAGTATAGATCCTATATAGGTTCATGCTGTGTTTTTTCTGGTATTCTTCCATAGTTAAGTTTGGGTTTTCCATCCTGAGCTTATTGAAATCAACAAAAACCTCCCTTATGAAGGGCTGCTTCATAGAGGGCGGAAGGTAACTAATATCTCCGATAAAGGTCATATGGCCCATGAGGTTGCCAGTCCTTGCAAATATATAATCTCCAATGGAAAGGACTCCAGATAGCTCTGGTTCCCAAAGGTCATAGGTTTCCTTCCTTAGCAAATCTAAAACCTTTATATATTCTCCATCTGCAAATAGGATTTCAAATAGGGATATGCTGGATTTATTTCTTTCTATTAAAACCTGTCTTTCCTCAGGACTTAATTTAATCGTATTTTCTTCTAATAATTTTTCTATAAAGGTTTTTCCGTCCTTATTTATATAATCTATACTTAACCATATATTAAAAGCCAATCTATATTTACTTTCACTGAAATCGGGATAATAAAACTCAAGCTCATCTAACAGATTTTCATTTTGAATTTTCATAGAAATATAGTTTAACAGTTTTTTTGTTGCTGAGATCTCTATTTTCTGTAATTCCTTGTATGTTAAATTTTGCATATTTCCTCCTATAAAGCTAAAATAATTTCTATTGTATTATTATACCATATAGAATATTTTTGCACAGATAAATTA
>JAAYFT010000120.1 GCA_012728125.1 Tissierellia bacterium
GGTTTAATAGGGGTTGGAAGGGAAAAACTGCTGCTTGGTTTTCCATAATTGGGTTTTTATGTGTAATATTTACATTTATAGGAGTAAATGTATTATTACCAGGCCTTCATAGCTATAGATAAACATTTGAATATATTAAATTTTTGTAACAATTTAATTTTTATCAAAAAAACAGTAAAAGTCGTTAAAGCATAAACAATTGAATAAGTGCTTAATTTAATCTATTTAATCAGCAATTTAATAGTTTTTGACTTGAACATGGATATTAAACAGGTAAATATCCATGTTTTTTCATTAATTTCCTGGGAAAACCTGGTTTAATCCCATAAAGTTAATAGACTTATAATGAAAAATTCTTTTGATTTGGAATTCATAGACAATCTAAAAGCAATGAAAAGCAATTTAATTGAAAAAAAAATGACATTCTTTAACATGGGCCAATTTGTGTACATTGTTATAGATAAGTGTTATAATATATGGGTATTTATTAAGTATTCTTATGATGCTTAATTATTATGCGATTTTAAATAAAACATAATAGAGAGGTGGAAAGCATGAAACTAGAAAATCTCACTTTTAAAGGTGGGGTACATGTACCACATAGCAAAGAATTAACAGAGAAAAAATCCCTAGAATATGCAAAAGAGCCAAGCATCGTATATATTCCTTTGCATCAACACACGGGAGCACCTTGCGAACCTTTAGTAAAAGTAGGGGACAGAGTTAAAGTAGGACAGAAAATTGGACAATCTCAAGCCTTTGTATCAGCGCCTGTACATTCAAGTGTTGCAGGTATAGTAAAAAACATTACTAAAATAACTACTCCTACAGGTATTCAATCTACCTGTGTAGTTATTGAGTCAGATGGAACCAATGAAATGGATGAATCCATTAAACCAAAAGGAAACTTAGAAGACTTATCATCTAAGGAGATCCTTGAAATAATTAAGGAAGCTGGAATTACAGGTATGGGTGGAGCAGGCTTTCCTACTCATGTTAAATTATCACCTCCACCAGAGAAAAAGATTGATACTATAATTATCAATGGTGCTGAATGTGAACCATATTTAACTTCAGACCATAGAGTTATGCTTGAAATGCCTGAGAAAGTAGTATTTGGTTTAAAGGCAATAATGAAAGCATTAAATGTAGATAGAGGCTTTATAGGTGTTGAAACTAACAAGATGGATGCAGTAGATGCTTTAAGAGCTATTGTTAAAGATGAAGACAATATAAAGGTAGTAACTCTAAAAGCTAAGTATCCACAAGGAGATGAGAAAAGAGTTATCAATGCCATTACAGGAAGACAAGTTCCATCAGGTGGTCTACCTATGGATGTAGGTTGTGTAGTGAGCAATGTAAGTACAGCTAAAGCCATAGCAGAAGCTATACAAGAAGGTAAACCTGTATATGAAAGAGTTGTTACAGTTACAGGCAATGGAGTAAATGAACCAAAAAATCTTATTGTAAAGATTGGTACTCTATTCCAAGAAGTTATAGATCAAGCAGGCGGTTTTAAAGGTACACCTGGTAAGGTAATCATGGGTGGTCCTATGATGGGCCTAAGCCAATATACAACTGAAGTACCAGTAATCAAAGGATCCGGTGGTATTCTAGTTCTTACTGAAGAAGAAGTATTAGAACAAAAAGTATCACCTTGTATAAAGTGTGGAAAATGTTTAACTGCTTGTCCAGTATTCTTACAACCATTATTTATTTCTGCCTATGCCCTAAAGAAGGATTTCCAAGGCGCAGAAAAATATGGAGCATTAGATTGTGTAGAATGCGGTTCTTGTTCTTTCGTGTGTCCAGCTAAGAGACCACTAGTAGAATCCATTAGATTTGCAAAAAGAGAAATCCTTGCCAAGAGGAAAAAATCATAGAAGTTAGGAGGATTAGTAGATGGAAGGTAAAGTGTTAAATACTACAAAGGCAGATGCAGCAATACCAGAAATGTTAGTAGTATCATCTTCACCACATATAAGATCTAACGAAACCGTTAGTAGAATAATGCTAGATGTAGTTATAGCTTTAGTACCAGCAATGATAGGATCTGTATATTTCTTTGGACTGAATGCATTGAAATTAATATTAATTTCAGTTGCTTCAGCAGTAGGTTTTGAAGCTTTAACTCAAAAATTGTTTAAAAAGGATATTACTATAAATGACTTTAGTGCTGTTATTACAGGTATATTATTGGCATTTAATTTACCTGCCAATGCACCATGGTGGATACCTGTATTTGGTTCTGGATTCGCAATCATAGTTGTTAAACAGTTATTTGGCGGTCTAGGTTCAAACTTCATGAACCCAGCATTAGCAGCAAGGGCAGTATTATTAGCATCTTGGCCAAATATTATGTCTAACTATGTACTACCAGGAGCAGATGCTGTAACAGGTGCTACACCATTAGCTATTATGAAATTTGGTGGAGCAGACGCCACTGCATCAGCAAAAGTAGCTCAAGCAGGTTCAGAACTACCATCACTTATGGATATGTTTATAGGAAACATAGGTGGAGCTATTGGTGAAACTTCTGCATTGTTATTACTTATAGGAGCAGCTTATCTTTTAATTAGAAAAGTTATAGACTGGAAGACTCCAGTATTCTATATAGCAACTACAGCAATTATGTTATTAGTATTAGGAGTACCAACTGAAGAGCTAATGTATCATATTTTAGGTGGAGGATTAATTCTAGGGGCATTCTTTATGGCAACTGATTATGCTTCAGCACCAGTTACACCATTGGGACAAATTATCTTTGGTATAGGTGCAGGAGCCTTAACAGCTTTAATTAGGGTAAAGGGTGGATTCCCAGAAGGAGTATCATATTCAATACTATTAATGAATGTTGCTAGCCCATTAATCGAGAAATTTACTGCACCAAAAATATTTGGGAGGGCGAAATAGATGAAGGAGACTATTAGACTAGGTGTTATATTAATGATAATTTCCATTGTATCTGCGGGAGTTTTAGCTATTTCCAACAATGTGACTAAAGATAGAATAGCTGAGTTAGAAATGGCTGGTAGCCTTGAAGCCTTAAGAGGAATTTTTGGAGAAAGTACTAATTTCAAACCTCTAGATGAAGGTAAATTAGCGGAAATACAAGATGCCACACCATCCGTAGTTGAAATATTTGAAGCCTATGATGGAGATTCCTTAATAGGATATGCAATTAAACATACTTCTAAAGGCTTTGGTGGAGTTCTTGTACTTATGACAGGCTTTAACACAGATGGTACCGTAGCAGGTTTAGATGTATTAGAGCACAGTGAAACTCCAGGTTTAGGAGCTAAAGCTGAAGAACCAGAGTTTAGAAATAGATTTGTAGGATTATCAACTTCAGATGAAATAACTGTTGAAGCCCTATCTGGTGCTACTGTAACTACCACGGGAGTATTAGCTGGTGTAAACGAAGTTAGAGAAGTATTCAATACTCAGCTTTCAAACTAAAGTACTGGAGGTGGAGAAATGAAATTATCTAAGATTTTTAGAGATGGTATTATAAACGATAACCCAATATTTGTTCAATTAATAGGTATGTGTTCAACCCTAGCTGTTAGTACAAATGTTGTTAACAGTGTTGCCATGGGAGCAGCTGTAATCGCAGTATTAGTAGGCTCAAACTTAGTTATTTCCATACTTAGAA